>JAEVYV010000141.1 GCA_023392575.1 Bacteroidota bacterium
ACATTACCCTGCGTGATCTGATGAGTCACCGCACCGGTCTGCCCCGGCACGACGCCTCGTGGTATTATTTTCCCTCTTCTTCCCGCGATTCGCTTTTGCAACGCATCCGGTTTCAGGAGCCAACAGCCGGTGTGCGGGACAAATGGCAGTACAACAATTTTATGTTCTTATTGCAGGGAATTGTAGCCGAAAAAATGACGGGCCAGAGTTGGGAACAAAACATCCGCACCAAAATTTTGTCGCCGCTGGGCATGAACCGCTCCAACTTTTCCATTGAGGATTTGAAAAAAGATGCCGATGCCGCCATTGGTTACGAGGTGAAAAAGGACAGTGTCCTTAAAAAAATGAATTATTATGAAATCGGAGCCATGGGACCGGCTGGCAGCATCAACAGCAGCGTTACTGAAATGAGCAACTGGGTTCGGATGTGGATCAACGGCGGAAAGTTCAATGCAAAAGAAATTTTACCCGAATCCTATATACGGCAGGCCATGAGTTCGCAAATGGTTATCACACCGGCATTGCCCGAAAAAGAAACCCCCGATTTGTATCTTTCCAACTACGGCCTGGGCTGGGGTTTGTCTTCATACCGCGGACACTACCGCGTAGAGCATGGCGGCAATATTGACGGTTTTTCGGCCAACACTTCTTTTTTTCCAACAGATAGCATCGGCATCATTGTCCTCACCAACCAAAACGGTTCGCCCATACCGGCGCTGGTCCGCAACATGATTGCCGATAAAATCCTGAACCTGCCGTACCGGGATTGGAACGGCAACCGGAAAAAAGCAATAGAGAAGGCAAAGGCAGGGGAAGCAGAAGCCAAAAAATCTTTTATGGGCAACCAAAAAACAGGCACCGCTCCTTCCCATCCCCTGCGGGATTATGCCGGGCTTTATTCCCACGGAGGATACGGCACCATGGAGGTTTTTGTTAAAGACGATTCGCTGTTCTTGCTGACCCCCAATAAAAAGTTCTGGTTGCGTCATTATCACTATGATGTTTTCACCCTTCACGAAATAGATCCTGTTGACGGCATTGACACAACCGATATGGCTGACGCCAACCCTTCTTTGCTTCAATTTAAGATGGACACCAAGGGCGACATAAGCTCTGTGGCGGCCAACCTGGAGCCGGCGCTCAAACCGCTGGAGTTTCTTAAAAAAGAAAAAGAAATAGACCAAACCGCCGACATGCTGCAGAAATATGTGGGTGATTACGAATTAAGTGGTGCCACTGTAAAAGTTTACAACAAAGGCAATACGCTGTATGTTTTTGTCCCGGGCCAGCCGGACTACGAACTGGTTTCTGTAGGCAACCACAAGTTTAACCTCAAAGCGGTAAATGGCTTTGCCTTGCAGTTTCATGCCGGCGATCAGGCACAAATTGTTGCGGTCTCTTTTATCCAACCCAACGGAACATTTAAAGCCACGAGAAAAAAATAAATACTGGTATTATTTTCGAAGAAGTGAACCTATGAATATTAAAATCAGAAAAGCGGTAAAGGAAGATTGTCCGAGAATTTTAGAGCTGGTGCACGAACTGGCCGTGTATGAACGAGCACCAAAAGAAGTAACCGTTTCGTACGAACATTTTGAAAAAAGCGGCTTTGGAAGCCGGCCCGTGTGGTGGGCTTTTGTAGCAGAAGTGGACGGAGTGGTACAGGGCTTTGCCTTGTTTTACATTCGCTTCAGCACCTGGAAAGGGCAACGGATGTACCTGGAAGACCTGATTGTGACCCAAGAAATGCGTGGCAAAGGACTGGGCAAGCTGCTCTTCGACAAATTGATTGTAGAAGCCAAAAGAAGAAAGCTGCACGGCATCCAATGGCAGGTGCTGGAATGGAACGAACCGGCCATCAACTTCTACAAAAAATACCATGCGTCGTTTGATCCCGAATGGATTAACTGCGGCATCACCTTCTGATATCAAACCGTTCCATGCTTTAAAAGAAAAGGCGGTCTTGAAACAAGACCGCCTTTTTCATCATAATGGTTGAAATTAATTTACGGATTCTGCAGTGACCTCTTTATTAATCTTAAGGATCAATCCCTGCAACACTTTACCAGGGCCCACCTCGGTGAATTTGGAAACCCCGTCGCCAATCATGGCTTGTACGCATTGGGTCCATTTTACTGCGCCGGTTAGCTGGTCTATTAAATTTTGTTTGATCTCGTCTTTGTTGATCACTCCCTTAGCCACGACGTTTTGATACACGGGACAGGAAGGGGTGTGAAAAGTAGTGGCTTCTATTGCCTGTTGCAATTCTTTTTTTGCCGGCTCCATTAACGGCGAATGAAAAGCCCCGCCAACCGGCAGCATCAGGGCTCGCTTGGCCCCGGCGGCCTTCAATCTTTCACAAGCCGTTTCTATGCCTTTTATACTGCCCGATATCACCAATTGGCCCGGGCAATTATAATTGGCGGGCACCACCACTTCTCCGGTTTCGTCCCAAACCTGCCTGCAAATCTCTTCTACCTTTTCATCGGCCAGTCCCAGAACGGCGGCCATGGTGGAGGGGGTTTGTTCACAGGCTTTTTGCATGGCCTGGGCCCTCAGGCTTACCAGTTGCAGCCCGTCTTCAAAACTCAACGTGCCATTGGCAACCAGGGCCGAAAACTCGCCCAGGGAGTGCCCTGCCACGGCATCGGGCTTCGCATTTTCAATCCCTTTAAAAGCAATAATGGAATGCAGGAAAATGGCTGGCTGTGTGATCTTTGTTTGCTTTAGGTCTTCTTCGGTTCCGTTGAACATCACATCCGAAATTCGAAAGCCCAGAATTTCATTGGCCTGCTCAAATATTTTTTTTGCAAAAGAACTGTTCTCGTAATGTGGTTTTCCCATTCCTGGAAACTGCGCTCCCTGGCCGGGAAATACAAATGCTTGTTTCATGTGGCAAGTTTACTAATTAGTCCAGATCAGCCGTAATTAATTTTAAAAACTCGTTACGGGTAATGTGATTATTCAAAAACTCCCCGTCGAAGGAAGAAGTGGTGGTCACGGAATTTTGCTTTTGAACGCCCCGCATCATCATGCACAAATGCTTGGCCTCAATAACCACAGCCACTCCTAACGGATTGAGGCTCTCCTTTATTGCTTTTAAAATCTGGGTGGTTAACCGCTCCTGCACCTGCAAGCGGCGGGCATATACATCCACCACCCGGGCCAGTTTGCTCAGGCCCGTGATGTGGCCATTGGGAATGTAGGCAATATGCGCCTTGCCAAAAAAGGGCAGCAAATGGTGCTCGCACATGGAAAACAGCTCAATATCTTTTACAATCACCATCTCGCTGACATCTTCTTTAAATTTTGCGGAATCGAGGATAGCAACGGCGTTCTGGTGATAGCCCTGCGTCATGTACTGCATGGCCTTAGCCATCCGTTCCGGTGTTTTCAACAGCCCTTCGCGGTTGGGGTCTTCGCCCAAAAGATCAATAATGTTCCGGTAATTGTTTCTTAAACCTTCTGTTGTTTCTATATCAAAACTTTCTTTTTTATGAAATGCCATAATGGTTGTGTGTTGTTTTATGCTGGATACTCCACAAAATTGCGTGGGGTTTCAAATAAACGGATCGATAAATCGAGTGCGGAAGAAATATGCGGCCGCAACAGATCGTAAATAACAATGGCAATGTTTTCGGCCGTGGGGTTGAGCGTTTGGAACTCCTCGGTATCCATGTTCAGGTTTTTGTGATCAAACTTTTCAATCACTTTTTCGTTTACCAGGTCCGACAAAAGCTTTAAATCCATGACAAAGCCCGTCACCGGATCTACCTCGCCCACAACCCTAACC
>JAEVYV010000146.1 GCA_023392575.1 Bacteroidota bacterium
TACCAATGCTTCCGGTACCGCAATAAAGATCATACAAAACCTGCGAACCATTTAGCTCTGCAAAATCCCGGGTGATCTGGTAGAGCTTTTCTGCCTGTTTGGTATTGGTTTGAAAAAAAGATTTGGGGCCAATCTTGAAGCGAAAATCTTCCAGCTGTTCTATTACATAGCCCTTGCCCTTATACACCACCGGTTCCAGATCGTGCAGGGAATCGTTTTTTTTCAGATTGATGGTGTACAGCAGGGTGGTGATTTTCGGAAACCGTTGCTCCATAAAACGGAGAACGGCGTTTCGTTTCGTTTCATCGTCTTCGCCAAACACCACGTTTGCCATAACCTCACCGGTAGTGCACAGGCGCACCAGCAGGTTGCGCAACAACCCCTTATGTTCCCGGTAATCGTAAAAACTATATCCTTGCTCCCAGACATAGGCCCGCAGGGCATTGCGCAGTTCATTGGTGGGCTCGGCCTGCAGCCAGCATTTTTCGATATTGACCACCTTGTCAAAAAAGCCCTTGGCATGAAAGCCCAGCACATTGCGGTGGCTTTTCTCCCGGTCGGCTTTATCAAACGCCCCATTTGGAATGTATTCTTTTGTACTAAAAGTATACTCCAGCTTATTGCGGTAAAACTTATCCTCATCCGCCCCAACAATAGGAAGAAATTCAGGTAGTGCAATTTTTCCAATGCGGCTCAGGTTATCCAGCACCTGCTGGTGTTTGTATTGCAGTTGTTTGGCATAGGGCAGCATTTGCCATTGGCAACCGCCGCAGACGCCAAAATGCTGACAAAAAGGATCGACCCTTTCTTTTGAATAGGATTTGAACCGGATGGGATAGCCTTCCGCCCAGTCTTTTTTGTTTTTGGACAAACGCACGTCTACCACATCGCCGGGAACCACGTTTTCAATAAAAACCACCTTGCCGTCCCGCCTGGCCAGCGATTTGCCCTCAGCAGCATAGTTCTCCACCAGGACTTCTTCTAATACAATATTTTTTTTCTTTCTCACGGGTGTAAAAGTAAAGGATAGTTTGTAGTTTATGGTTTGTGGTTTGGGGTTTAAGAAGCTTCTAACAGAGCTCGTTTTTGATTTTTAGTTTATGTCTTTTGATTGAAGGCTCCTGTGCAGCCATATGCGCTTTTCATTTTCAGACGAACCAGACAAGACCAGCCTGACTGAGCATAGGAAACAACTATAAACGACAAACCATAAACTATAAACCCTCTTCGCAATTCTTTAACCTTCTTTGCCCCCTTTTTAAATATTTTTACCACACAGATTCAAACCATGAAGTATACGGTCCTCATCCTTTCTGCTTTTTTTTCTGCAACTCTTTTTGCCCAAAACGGCTACGAAATAAAAGTAACCCTGAAGCCTTTTAAAAACCAGTACATCTACCTGGGGTATTACTATGGAAAACAACTGCCCATTGTGGATTCGGTAAAACTGAACGAAAACAGCGAAGGCGTGTTTCGGGGATCAAAAAAATTGGGTGGCGGCATTTACTTGATTGGCTATCCGGACAGGGCCCGCCATTTTGAAATCCTGATCGATAAAAACCAGCGTTTTTCCCTGGTTGCCGATACCGGCAATATGCAAAAAATCAGTTTTGTAAACTCTCCGGACAATGTGGCCTTTAAGGCCTACCAGGAGTTCATGACCACCAACGGGCAGGCCTTGGATGCCCTGCATGCCCGGCGCAAGGGCGCCCCAAAGGAAGATTCTGCAAAGCTGACCGGTCAGATCGAAGAGGTCAATACCCGGATCAGAAACTACCGCACCCAAATCATTGCCAAAGAGCCAAACAGCTTTTTGGCGGTGTTGTTAAAAGCCATGAAGGAGCCCGAAGTGCCCCAAACCGATCCGGCTGCAAAAACCGATTCGCTTTTTGCGTACCATTATTTTAAAAAGCATTACTGGGACGAGGTGAATTTTATGGACGACCGCATGGTGCGCACACCTTTTTTCGAACCCCGGATTGATAAGTATCTGGAGCAGTTGGTGTACCCGGTGGCGGATTCGGTGATTAAAGAACTGGACTGGATGCTGAGCTATGCCAGCGTAAACGACGAAATGCAGCGCTTTTTGCTGGTGAAATTTGTAAACCGCTACCTCAACCAAAAATACATGTGGGAAGACGCGGTATTTGTTCATTTGTTTGAAAAATATTTTGCGCAAAAAGCATATCCCTGGCTGACGGAGCAGGGCCGCAAAATCATTACCGACCGGGCTTACAGCCTGATGGCCAACATCATGGGCTCGCCGGCGGCAGAAATTGAACTCCCCGATAGCCTGGGGCAGAAAAAAAACCTGTACGGTGTAGACGCCGCTTTTGTGCTGGTGGCCATTTGGGACCCCACCTGCGGGCACTGCAAGGAAGTGTTGCCCAAAATAGACAGCCTGTACCATACCCGGTGGAAGGATTATGGGTTGAAGATCTTTGCCCTAGCCAAGGAAACCGACGGCACCAAAAAAGACTGGACCTCTTTTATACAAAAAAACAACCTGAAGGACTGGGTGCATGTGTACTACTCCAAAGAAGACGATAAGGCCAGAATAAACGCCAACATCCCGGGCTATTCGCAGTTGTACGATGTGCAAAGTTTTCCTACTTTGTACCTGCTTGATAAGGACAAGCGTATCATTGCCAAAAAACTAAGCTTTGAACAGGTGGATGAAATCCTGCAATACAAGCTTAAAAAACAGTAGGGTTCTATGAAAAAACTAATTGCTGCTTCCTTGGTGCTGGCCGGCTTTTCGGCACCGGCGCAAACCTTATTTCACTATGGTAAGGATTCGGTTTCGGTACCGGAATTTTTAAAGGCCTGGCAAAAAAACAATACCGGCGCCAAAACCGAGGCTGCTTTTTTAGACTACCTCCAGCTCTACATCCACTCCCGGTTAAAAATTGCAGAAGCCAAAGCCCGCGGTTACGATACGCTGCCGCAAATGATTGCCGATCTGGAAGCCTTGCGCCAGCAAATCCTGCCCTCCTATTTGACCAACAGGGAAAGCATGGACAAAATGATCAATGAGGCATTTGTCCGCTCCCAAAAAGACATTCACCTGGCGCATATTTTCATTGCGGCCGGTTCGGGCATAGATACCGCGGAAGCCCGGAAAAAACTCTCTGCCGTCCAAGCAGGCCTGAAACAGGGAACTTCGTTTTCGGAGCTGGCAAAAAAATACTCCGATGATCCTTCGGCCCAAACCAATGGCGGCGACATGGGCTACATTACTGTTTTTACCCTGCCTTACGAGCTGGAAAACCTTGCCTATGCCACACTGGTTGGAAAGGTTTCGGCTCTGTATCGGTCCAGGGCGGGGTATCATTTGTTTAAAAACCTGGGCGAAAGAAAAGCCTTTGGCCAAATGAAGGCTGCCGCCATTTTACTGGCCCTGCCGCCCGATGCAGATGGCCAAACAAAAGGGGCGGTAAAAAAACTAGCCGATTCTTTATACAACCGCATTTTGCAGGGCGATGATTTTGGAACCCTGGCCGCCCGGTTCAGTAACGATATGGGGTCGGCTGCGGCCAATGGACAATTGCAGGAGTTTGGCACCGGCGCATACGATGCCGCTTTTGAAAACATTGTTTTTGCCCTGCCCAAAGACGGCGCGGTCAGCAAGCCTTTTTTAACGGCCCATGGCTATCATATTGTAAAACGCCTGGGTAAGACTCCCGTGCCCGGCGTCCGAAACGAGCAGGTCTTGTCGCAGCTTCGGGAAAAAGTGGAGCAAAGTGATCGAATGCTGGCCAACCGGGCCCAGTTGGCCCGGCGGGTGCTGAAAGAAGCGTCGTTTCAAAAAGCGTCGTTTACCGACGCCGAGCTGTGGGCTTATTCGGACAGCGTTTTGAACAGCCAATCGCCCCAAACCGCCGTGCGACTGACGGCTGCCTCTCCGCTCTTTTCGCTCAAAAACAAAACTGTTTTGGTTAGCGACTGGATTGCTTACTCGCAAGCCTTTCGCTACAAATCCGATGGAAGCGGATTAAAGTCTTATGCCCAGGTGTGGGATGAATTTGTGGAAGCCACGGCCCTGGATTATTATCAGGCCCACTTGGAAGAGTACAACCCGGAGTTCCGCCAGGAGATCAACGAATTCAAAGAGGGCAATTTGTTTTTTGAGATCATGCAAAGGCAGGTGTGGGGGCCGGCCCAAAGCGATAGCGCCGCTTTGTTGGCCTATTATCAAAAAAACAAGGCCCAATACAATTGGAAGCCAAGCGCCGATGCCGTGCTCTTTTATGCCAGCGATGCGGCCGCTGCCCGAAGCTTTAGCGAAGAGTTGAAAAAAGCGCCTGCCCAGTGGCAGGAATTGGTCAACGACATGAGCGAAAAAATTGCTGCCGATTCTTCCCGGTTCGAGTTGGTACAAATTCCCAATCCAACCAACCTGCCCTTAAAGCCGGGAACGATTACCAACGTTCTGGTGAACCCGGCCGACAACACCGCTTCGTTTGCCTACATCATTCAATATTATCCCCAAACCCAACCCAGAAGTTTTGCCGATGCCAGAGGATTGGTGATTACCGACTATCAAAATGAACTGGAAAAAACATGGCTGGAAGAATTAAAGAAAAAATACCCGGTGCGTATCCAGGAAAACGTGCTGGAAGGCCTGAAACGGAAAAAGCAGTTTTGATGCAATGGAACGAGGCTGATTTTGGGCGTTTTCTGCAACCTGGTCAAGAACGCAGCTTCTGCTGCATTTGCCCGGTAGTTTGCCGGCATGTACCACACAGGTAACATCTGGAGAGCCAAAGAAAAGATGGGGAACACAATCGGTAAACCGGACTCCTGCAGAAGGCGATCGCAATCTTCTGGAAGAAAACGTTGCAAGTGCTTCGAAGATTTGTTTCCAAACCCATGAGCACATCTTCGGCTCCAGGCCCTAAGAGCACGGCCGCAAAACAGTGAAAACACCCCTTGGCCACACCGTGTAAAAACGGTTGTTTTTTCCCTATAAAAGCACAAGTTTGAAAAGCCTTTTGGTCGTTTGCTCGGAACACCCCACTCACCTTTAAAACTTTTTTATGTGCAACTACACCGGCATTAAAAGCCCTGCCTTCGATGGCAATCGCAACTTTGTCATCAACCGCCTGCTGGAACTAAAAGAACGATTGGCAGATGCAGTACCCAGCAAGAAATCAGACGATAATTTTTTGCTGGCCACCTGGAATATCCGGGAGTTTGAAAGGGCCACCTTTGGCATCCGCCTGGACGAAACCTATTATTACATTGCAGAAATCGTCAACAGCTTTGACCTGGTGGCTATTCAGGAGGTGCGAGAAGACCTTCGGGCCTTAACACGGCTGCTGCGCATACTGGGTCCGCATTGGAGTTATTTGGTTACCGATATAACCGAGGGCCGGGCCGGCAATGGTGAACGCATGGCCTTTGTGTACGACAGCCGTAAAGTGCGGTTTACCAACGTGGCCGGCGAGGTGGTACTGCCACCCCTGCCCGTAAAGAAGAAGGCCGTGGCCGGCGCCAACGGCCAAAAACAAAAAACCAAATACCAACCGGTGGCCCAGTTTGCCCGAACCCCTTACCTCGTGTCTTTTCGTTCGGGCTGGTTTAAATTCAATCTTTGCACCGTGCATATTTTGTATGGCGATGCAAAAGACACCACCGAAAGGGTAACGGAGATCAGCAACATAGCGCAGTTCTTTAAAAAGCGGATGCTGGCGGAAAACAAGATGCAAACCGACAAGGATTACTGGGACCGCATCAACTACATCCTTTTGGGCGATTTCAATATTTTGAGCCGCACCGATAAAACATTCAAAGCTTTGACCTCGGGCACGGGTTTTAACCTGCCCCGGGGCATTGAAAAAAATGTGTTGACCGGCACCAATGTTTCCAAAGAAAAATTTTACGATCAGATTGTGCTCAACGAAAAAAACGGCAATGCCACGGTGCTCAACGCCGGGGTGTTTGATTATTTCCAGTACGTGTACCGGGAAGAAGATTTTGATCGCTACGAGGCGGCCATGAAAGAAGCCCGCAGCAAAACGGCGAAGGTGCCGGACGTTCGCTATTACAAACAATGGCGAACCTACCAGATGAGCGATCACCTGCCCATGTGGGTAGAGTTCGACATTAATTTTTCCAAGCGCTACCTGACCGATAGAATGGACCGGGAATAACGCCCCTCCAAGCCAGTGCAAAACAAGCAAACAAAGGCCGGCGCTGACCCGACCCGGTTAGTTTTCTTTTTGCTTTTCGTTTGCCCGGTCTATTTCATCGGCCATGGGT
>JAEVYV010000264.1 GCA_023392575.1 Bacteroidota bacterium
ACCTCAGCCAGGAAGAACTGGAGATCCTGAAAAAATTCTATATCAAGCTTTCCGATCTGGCCAAAAAGGAAAACGACCTGCACAGCTCCCACTCGGTTGACGAAGCAGACGATATTCACGAAGAAAAGAGGAGCTCCATCACCCGGCGCCTGGAAAGCCGGCACAAACAAACAACCTGATTTATGGAACCGGTAATTGAATTATCGCATAAGGAGTTTTTAAAAATAGATAAAGACTACAGCCAGGCCGCCCAGGTAGCAGACCTTGTATATGTAAGCGACAAAAACCCCGGCATCATCCGCCTGAAAAAAGGAAAGGGTTTTGCTTACCTCTACAACAACCAACCGTTAAAAGACACCGAAGCGGTGGAACGCATAAAAAAACTGGCCATACCGCCGGCCTGGACCAATGTGTGGATCTGCCCCAAGGAAAACGGGCATATACAGGCCACGGGCTTTGATGGGCGGGGCAGAAAGCAATACCGCTACCATGAGCTTTGGCACCAGTTGCGCAATGAAACCAAGTTTCACCGGCTCTACGAGTTTGGAAAACTTCTGCCCTCCATGCGCCTCAAACTGGAAGAGGACCTGGCCAAAAAAGAACTAAGCGAGGAAAAAGTGATTGCCACCGTTATCAGCCTGATGGAAAGAACCTACATCCGGATTGGAAACGACGATTATGAAAAGCTGTACGGCTCCTACGGCCTCACCACCCTAAAAGACAACCACGTAAAAGTGCTGGGCGATACGGTGCATTTTTGTTTCAAAGGCAAAAAAGGCATTGAACAAAAAATCTCCCTGCGCAACCGCCGTCTGGCCCGCATGGTGCAACAATGCCGGGATATTCCCGGTAAAGAACTGTTTCAATACTACGATGCCGGAGGCGAACGCAAGGCCGTAGACTCGGGCGTGGTCAACAAATACATCAAAGATGCCACGGGGGGAGATTTTAGCGCCAAGGATTTTAGAACCTGGGCCGGCACTTTAAACATCATCCGGGCCTTTCAATCTCTGGGTGAAGCCGAAACGGAAACCGATTGCAAAAAAAACGTTGTGGCCGCCCTGGAAGAAGTGAGCAAAAAACTGGGCAATACCCGAACCGTTTGCAAAAAATATTATGTGCACCCCGGCATCATCAAATTATACGAAGAAAAAAACCTTCATAAATATTTAAAGGAACTAGACCGCATAGAGCAATCGGATGATCTGGCCGGTTTAACCTCAGAAGAAAAAGTGCTCATGAAGATCTTAAAAGAGTTGGTCTAAGGCAGGCTGTAAAAGTTCATAGTTCAACCATACTGGCGGCCTGAACTATGAACTTAAACCCTTCAGCGGTAAGCCGTTTTTTTGGCTGCTGCGCTTTTACTGCGGCTGCTTCCGCCACGGCTGCTGGATTTGGAAGCTGTTTTACGGCCACCGGCACTTTTGGTTGCACGACCCGAAGCTCTTGAACGGCCACTACTGCTGGTTTTACGACCACTGCTGGATGTGCGGTTGGTAGATGTACTGCTGCGCTTAGAGGCTGTTTTTTTACTTGCGGCTTTTTTTCCCGCAACTTTTTTACTAGCTGTTTTTGTTCGGCTGGTTGTTTTGGAAGCCGTTTTTTTTGCAGGGACCTTTTCGCCTTTTTCCCGGGCTTCGGACAAGCCAATCGCAATAGCCTGTTTACGGGAAGTTACTTTTTTCCCACTGCGTCCGCTTTTTAATTTTCCCTCGTGCATTTCGTGCATGGCTTTTTCCACCTTATTGCCAGCGCCTTTTGAATACTTAGCCATATTGCCTGATTTTGGTTAGAATGATAAGCCTGAAATTATTATACCATTACCGCCAAAAAACTCAGCAACAGCCCGGCAAGCAAAGCGGCTTTCTGGCCGCACTTCTGCGGTACGGTTTTTTGAGCACAATGCTTACAAAAACCTGAATTATGGAAAGAGAAAAAGTAATAGGCATTCTTAACGATCTGATACGCATTAACCACGACCGCGTAGTTGGTTATGAAAAAGGAGTGGATGAATTGAAAGCGGAAGACGCTGATTTAAAGACCTTGTTCCAGCGCTATATTACCGAAAGCCGGCAATACGGACAGGAACTAACCCAGGAGGTAAATCGCCTGGGCGGCAACCCCGCCGACGGCACCACCAACTCGGGAAAGATTTACCGGGTGTGGATGGATTTAAAAGCTGTTGTTACCGGCCATGACCGCAAAACGGTTTTAGACAATTGTGAGTTTGGCGAAGACGCCGCCCAAAAAGCCTACGACACGGCATTAAACTCAGATGTAGAGCTGGAGCCTTCTATCCGGGATCTCATCGTTCGGCAAAAAGCGGCGCTCAAAGTTGGTCATGATGAGGTGAAGCGCCTGAGAGATATGCACAAAGCTTCCCGCTAAATGCTCAGCCAAGCGGCATTGCAGCGAGGTTGTTCTGCTGTGTGTGGAGCATCCGTCAGCGCAATGCCGTTGGGCTTTCCCCATAGTCGTATTTTTTGTGGAAATAACTACTCAGCAATTTTACTCTGCCCCCTTGTTTGGCCCTGATTTTTCTGGCAAACTATTTTGTTTATATAAGGGAAGATCGAACCACTATGATTGTGAACGAAAACAATAGCATGCCTTACATGAAGAGTTTGGCAAATTGCTTGAATCATATGGTCTCTGAAGGATATACCGAGGATTTTAAAATCACCGAAAAAGGTCTCGAATCCATTCAAAAGCACCATAACTACAGCCCTACCGAGGTAGAGGTTGTCAATTTTTTCCGTTTCGAAGGCGAATCCGATCCGGACGATAATGCTATTTTGTATGTCATTGAAATCTCGGATGGCACCAAGGGAACGCTGGTAGATGCCTATGGCACCTACAACGATTCCCGGGTCACCCGCTTCATGCAGGATGTGGATGCCATTAAGAAAAAAACCATAAAGAATTAAGCCATGCTGACCGTGACAAGCTATCAAACCCAAGCCTGCTTTGATGCCTGGATCAATTGTGAAAACCTGTTGGTTTCCATGGCACAGGTTAAAAACTCCTTCTCCCGAAAGATCTCAAAAGTGGTGGATGAATGTGCCTTGATTTGCATGGGAACCTTTCATGCCATAAAAAGCTATTCGCCCAATATCAGCAAATTTGCCCTGCTTTGTGTGGGCATTTGTGAAGAATGTGCCGAAGCCTGCGAAGAACAACAAGGCGAAAGATTTCAGCTTTGTGCCCGGATTTGCCGGGAGTGTTCGCGAACCATAAGTGAATTGGCTTTTTCTTCCAACTCCTAACCGCATCTTTTTCGTCTGTCAATAATTAAGGGAGCTTAACATAAGCTCCTTTTTCTTTCGTTCGCCTTTCACCGAAAAACAACCATGTGCGCCATCGGTTTATAGCCCAATGATGTTTTCCTAAAAAAAATTGGCTACAGTGGAGACTGTAGCCTTGCTGATAGAATGGACCGTGTATATGAGAAAGAAAGTAAAATTAGGCTCTGCGAATAATGCCCAATAACAATGCAATGATGGCAATGACGATCAATATGTGAATCAAGCCGCTGGCGTGCCAGGCAAACACGCCTAACAACCAACCAATAATCAAAATCACCGCTATGATGTAAAGCAAACTCCTCATCTTGTATCGTATTTTATCACGTTCAAATGGTTACTTTGAAATAATAGAAAAAACATTGCCAAATCTTTTCCCGGCGAAATAGGATGTATTTGTAGAGGAAAGCGCAGGAAATCGGGTTTTCTGTGTACAAAACTCCACAGGAGCTATTAGCAAAGGTTTGGTACTTTAGATTTACGATAACCGGTATTGTCAAGAGCAAAGAAGAATGAAACCTCTGTTAAAAGTATTTCGTTTGTTGGGTGATGCAGGAAAATCTTTTTCCGATGACCAGGGATTTAAACTCAGTGCTTCGTTAAGCTATTACACGCTGTTTGCGTTGGGGCCTTTGCTGATCATCATTATTTCCCTGGCCGGAATTTTCTTTGGCAGGCAGGCCGTACAGGGCCGCATCTACGAGGAAATCAAGGTTCTGGTAGGCAGCGAAGCCGCCCTGCAAATCCAAAACATCATCAGCAACATCCAGCACTCACATGCAACAACAACCGGAGCGATCATCGGCGTAGTGGTTTTGATTATTGGGGCAACCGGTGTATTTACCGAAATACAGGGCTCCATCAATTTTATCTGGTCGGTAAAAGCCAAACCCAAAAAAGGATGGCTGAAATACCTGATGAACCGGCTGATCTCCTTTTCGCTTATTTTGGGGCTTAGTTTTCTGTTATTGGTTTCGCTGATTGCCAACGCCCTGCTCACTTTGTTGAGCGACCGGCTGGTAAAATTTTTTCCCGAATACACGGTATCGTTATTTCAATTCCTCAACACGGCTATCATCCTGGTGGTCATCACGGGCTTGTTCACCGTCATCTTTAAGGTGTTGCCCGATGCCACGATCTCCTGGAAAGACGCCCTGATTGGTTCGGCCCTAACGGCCACCCTTTTTCTTTTCGGAAAATTTTTAATTGGCCTGTATTTGGGCAGGTCCAATCTTGGCATTACCTACGGCGCCGCCGCCTCGGTGGTCATCATTCTTTCCTGGGTCTATTACTCCTCGCTGATTCTGTACTTTGGAGCCGAATTTACCAAGGTATATGCCCTGAATGCCGGGGAGGGCATCCGGCCAAAACAAACCGCGGTATTTATTGTAAAACAGGAAGCAAAGGAAATTTCCCAGTCCAGACTGAACGTTTGACCCAAACAAACACGGCCAGCAAATCGGGACCTGATGCCGAACGGCTAGCCAGATGACAGATGGTAGATAACAGAAGGAAAAGCGGCCTCTGTCTCACATCTGCCGTTTCACGTTTCTCGATTGTTTCTTGGACAACGGCTGGGTATGAAATGGCATAAGTTTTTAGACGGCTTACACTGCGTTTGAAAAAACCTGTCAAATGATTACCAAGAAGGCACTCATGAAGAACACCAGGCACCCGAATTTTTTTCTGGGCCTCATCAGCCTGCTGCTCATCTTTATTGGTGTAGGGATGAGGGCAAATGGCTATCAAAACGGTGACTACGTATTAGTTTTCAGCTTTCTGCTGAGCGGCATCCACTGGATATGGAGCATCATTGATGTTTTTAAAGACTTTAGGGTGCATTCCGGATCGGAAAACCGGGTTTTATGGGTGATCCTGGTGGTTGTTTTGCCGGTTATCGGCGGCACTTTTTATTACGCCATGAGCAAAACAGTAAGGATATAAGCGATCGACACCTTTTCTTTTGCGTTTATTTTCAACTCAGGCCAGGGGAAAGGTAATTGTAAAGGTAGTGCCCTGATTGACCACCGAAGTCACATCCACATTGGCCTTATGCGATTGCAAGATGTTCAGCGTGGCGGCCAGGCCCAATCCCATCCCGTTTCGCTTGGAGGTAAAATAAGGTTCAAATAATCTGGAGATGTTTTCTTCGGGAATGCCGCAGCCATTGTCCTTGATCACCACCACATGCCCGTCTTTACCGCTGTAAACCGAAATAATCAATTGACCCGTAACCGATGATACCGCTTCCAAAGCATTGATAATGATATTGAGAAAGGCAATCTTTAGTTTTTCCTTGTTGGCCATTACATAGCAGGGATCGTTGGCATACTTGATCTGCATGTTGACATGCTGCAGGGTAATGCGGTCCAGGGCTTCCGCAATGCTTTCATCCATCACCGCCTGCAACGTACATTTTTCAAATACCAGGCCGGTAGGCCGTGAGGTATCCAAAAGTTCCGTAATAATGTCTCCTATCCGCTTACTGTTTCGCTGCACAATATCTAAAAACAAATGCGATTCATCGGCCTTATCGGTCCCCTGCAACAACTGCTCTACAGACATATTGATGTTGTTGAGCGGGTTGCGTACCTCATGGGCAAGCGTTCGCACCAAACGCCCGGTAGCACCCAGTTTTTCAATGAGCAGGTTGGCTTTTTCCGCCCTTTTTAAATTGGTAATATCGTGCAACAAACCCTGGTAGTAAGCACCCGATTCATCAACGGTTGCCGTCACCGAAAAAATACAGGTCTTTTTTTCCCCGGCTTTTGTTTGCACTTCAATTTCCAGATCGTTCACCTCGCCTTCTTCGTACATAATTTTATCCAGCAGGCTTTTATCTGTGGGATCGGCGATCAGGTCAAAAACATTTTTTTGTAAAAGCTCGCCTTTGTCGTAGCCCAGCAAAACAGAGGTTGCATGGTTCATGTCGATAAAATGCAGGGATTTATCAACAATGAATACTGCATCCTTAGCCAGTTCAAAAATGCTTCGGTATTTTTTTTCGTTGGCCCGCAGCGCTTTTAAATAAGCCATGCGTTCCAATGAGTAGCGGATGCACCGTTCCAGTTTCTCGGTGGTCAGTTCGGTTTTGATCAGGTAATCGGTGGCGCCCATTTGCATGGCCTCGATATCCACATCCTTGTTGCCCTTTCCCGTCAACAGGATAATCGGCTCTTCTACGTGCAGGCGAACGGCTTCTTTCAAAAAATCAAGACCGGTACGGGCCCCCAACCGGTAGTCCACAAAATAAATGTCGTACTTCCGCTCCTGCAGGTGCTGAATGGCGTCGTTGTACTTGTAACACCAATCGATTTGCAGGTGGTATTCCTGTATCTGTTTCAGGTATTCGGAGGTGATAAAAAAATCATCTTCATCATCGTCAATGATCAAAATGCGAACGGTTGGCGGCTTTACTACACTCATGCTTTACATTTTACCGAACAATGAAATGGAAAACAGGCATCCGGTGGACTTTATCTCGTTCACTACAAAACCAGCGTTGTAGCGGGCCAGCACCGCCCGGCACTCGGCCAGCGTGTCGTGACAAGTCGTTTTCCACGCATCGTCTGTAAAAATATTTGTATAAAAATTGATCTTATATGCTTTTGCCTTGTGCGGCTCTTCTTCCTGCAGTAAACCCTTATCCTCACCAGCCACATACAAAAACAGCCTGCTGCCGCTGGGCGGATGACTCATGATGGTCTGCATTAGATCAGAAAAGACGGCAACCATCGCTTCTTTGTCGGCCTGTATGGCAGGCAGCTTTTCAAAACGGGCAATCATGTCGAAGCCCTCTCTGCGCCGAAGCTGCTGAAAGGCTTGCTGCAAAACCTCCGTAAGATTTACTTGCTCCAAATAATGATCGGGGCCGGATATAAAATTGTTTATTTGAGAAAGATCTGTGAACATGACAAGTGAACCTCTTACTGATTATTAAATTCCTGGTATTGCTTCATTTTGTTGTAAAGTGTTTTTCGGTCAATATTGAGCAGTTTGGCCGCCTTGCTTTTATTAAAGTTTACCTTTTTCAGCGCTTTTAAGATCATTTCGTATTCGGCATCAATACTGGCGCCCTTCAGGGTTGTTTCCGAAATGGTCCGCGGGGTTTCGGCTATTTCGCTGATTGTGGTGGGGATGGTATTGATGGCGGCGGGCTCGGGCTGCCGGTCAAACTGCAATTTGTTAAAATTGGAGATTTCAAAAGGAAGCGCACTGGCCTCCACCTCCTCTCCGTCGGTCAACAACGTGGCCCGCTTGATCACATTTCGCAGTTCCCGCAAGTTGCCGTACCAAACATAACTTCTAAAAATGTTTTCCACCTCCGGACTAAAGCCCCGGACGTTTTTGCCCAGTTCTTCGTTGGTTTGGTGCAGAAAATGATTGGCAAACAACATGACGTCGTCGGGGCGCTGGCGCAGCGGCGGAATGTCGATACTGAATTCGTTGAAGCGGTGATAGAGATCTTCACGGAACTTTCCTTTGCGAACGGCATCCCAAAGCCGCTCGTTACTGGCAATGATGATACGCACATCCAGCTCGATGTCTTTCAATCCGCCCACACGGCGCATTTTTCGCTCCTGCACCACCCGCAGCAACGACACCTGGATGTCGTAGGACAGGTTGGCCACTTCGTCCAAAAAAATGGTCCCCGAATTGGCCAGTTCAAAACTGCCCACTTTTTGGTTCAGCGCACCGGTGAAAGAACCCTTTTCGTGTCCAAACAACTCGCTTCCCGCCAGTTCTTTGGAAAGGGCCCCGCAATCAATGGCTACAAAAGGCTTTCCTTTTCTTTTGCTGCGCTTATGGATTTCCTGCGCTACGGCTTCCTTACCGCTTCCGCTTTCCCCGTGGATGATCACGGTATAATTGGTGGGGGCCACCAAATCTATTTGCTGTAAAATCTGCCGGAAAACAGGGGTATCGCCAAAAATATATTCGCCGGAAACGGTGATGGCTGGTTTTTCCCGAGCCACCGCCGGCCGTTCAATTTTTTCCTCTGTTGCGGCCGAAGAACCGGCGGGCTGGGCCTGAACCGTTTCGGCGTCCTTGCCGGCCGTTTCCAATGCTTTTTTGATGGTCACCAATATTTCGTCGGGGAAGAGGGGCTTGGTG
>JAEVYV010000297.1 GCA_023392575.1 Bacteroidota bacterium
CGACCAGTGCTGGGGTGGGAGCCATTTTTAATCTTTGGGCGAAAAACAGAGGGTATGTCCTGATTTAAAATTTCATTCACCACCAGGTACATATCCAAGTCCCCGTCGTTGTCATAATCAAAAAAAGCGGCCATGGTTGAATGCGTTGTATCGTTCAAACCATATTCAGCCGCCATGTCTTTAAACACCGGAATCCCCTTTTCATTGAGGCCCTGGTTTATATACAGCTGGTTTTGCCTGTCCTCGGGATAGCTTAACATAGAGGCACACACGTAAATATCCAACCATCCGTCATTGTTGATATCAACAACAGCCACCCCCCGGTTCCACCTGCCTTTACCCTCCACCCCGGCTTCGTTTGTAACATCTCTAAAACGAAAGCTTCCTTTGTTTAAGTACAATTTATTGGGAACAAGGTTCCCGGTGAAATACACATCCTGTAATCCATCGTTATTAAAATCGCCAACACCTACTCCTCCGCCATTATAAATATTGGTCACATCAATAGGATTGATGGAATCATTTTCAACAAACCTGTTGTTAAAATCAATTCCCGAATGACGGGAAGGAACGACTTTAAATAAGGAATGATTGTTTTGACAGGAAAATAAAAAACAACCATAGATCAGGGCAGAGCAAAGCAGTTTCAGTCTAGCTTTCATGTAACAAGGTATTCTATTAACCATTTAAAATAACAAAAAAGAGGTAGAGTTGAACCCTACCTCTTTACTATTGTCAAAAGATTTCTACTAAAAACTAATAGCCTGGGTTTTGTTTTAAAACTACCGGGCCATACGAATTGGCCTGATCGATCTGGCTTTGGGGCAAGGGATAGAATTCGTCCTTTCCTTTTTCAAAAACCGCCGTAGGGTTAATTGCGAAAAAGCCCGGCCTTGATATTTCGGCTGCGGCATACGCATTTAAGGTATTGGCCATCAAACCGGTTCCCTTATCCCAACGCTGCAGGTCAAAGAAACGATGTCCTTCCTGCCCCAGTTCAATATATCTTTCAAACATAATTGCCTTACGGGCAAAGTTTTTATCATTGAAGGCTCCTGCGGGATAGGGGCTGACTTTATATTTATCTGCGGGTGTGGTTTGGGTTTTGTATTTAGCGGTTGCCGCGTCGTATTCACTGTTCAAATAAACCCAACCGGTCGGATCGGCGGCCCGGTTACGAACCATATTTACATACTCTAAAGCTTTGTCGGTACTTCCGGCTTCCACTTCGGCCTCGGCAGCCATCAAAAGAACATCCGCAAACCGAATTAACACCACATTGCCGGCGTCCATTTGAGTGGGTCCCCAGAAAGAAGTTTCTGTGGAAACAAGGGAACCCTGGCTTTTGGCATAAACGGTTTTTCTGGGATTGAACCAGCCGTTGACACTTGGATCACGAATCCAGTCATCGCCAGGATGCAGGCCCCAATCTAAATAAGGAATTCCTTTTCTACCCACTGTCAGATCCAGCCGGGGATCCACATTCCCTGTGTAAGGACTTGTAGGCGCACCCACATTGTTTCCTGTATTGTAAGTATCCGGCAAGGGCAAGCCATTGGCATCGGTCTTGAACGCGTTGCCCAGGCTGATGGATGGATTAAAAAATCCACAGCACCCACCGGGGCCGCCGCTATTGGGATAGTTCAAATTATCGCCATAATTGCCATTGGTACCAGAGCCATCGTTTACAGAAGCCTGGTAGGCAAATATAGATTCGGCGTTGTTATCCTGCTGCGGATTAAAATTGCTGTAGTAGTTTACAAGTGCATACTTCTCTCCTTTGGCTGTTACTCCTTTGGCTATAACCTCATCAAACAACGCTTTGGCCTCAGGATATTTATGTTGAAACATATATGCTTTTGCCAAATACGCCATAGCTCCCCATTTGTTGATCCGGCCGATCTGCCCGTTCGGGGCAACCTCAAAGAGGTTCTCTGCGGCAAATTTCAGATCCTCCTCTATTTTCGGCCAGGCATTCACGTACCCCGATCCTTCCACATTCGTCACATTCGTGTTGTTATTGGCAACGGTTACATTTTCATCAACAAAAGGAATGTTATTGAACACTTTTTTCAGTTCAAAATGAAACCAGCCGCGCAAGAAACGGGCTTCGGCCATGATCCTCTTTTGCTCGTCTGCTGTCAGATCAGCAGCTTTTGGTATCATCCGTATGGTTTCATTGGCCCGGCCAATACCGTTATAATTGTTCACCCATTTTTCATTTAAATAAGGGTTGTTGGCATTGTAAGCCCAGGATTCCAGCGGATTAATATCGGGCTGATCGGAAGGGGTTGAGCCTTTGTACGCATCGTCGGCCACTACGCTTCCTAAAGACCAATTGGAAGGCGCCGATCCCCAGTTTTGGCTTCCGCCCAGTTTAGCATAGGTTCCAATCAACAGACCTTCCACTCCTGTTTTATTAGCCAGCACCTGCTCATTCAAGGAGCCCATGGGCGCCCTGTCCAGAAAGGTTTTCTTGCAGGCCTGAATAATGATCAGCGCAACCAGGCTGGCAGATAAAATAAAAATATATTTTGTCTTTTTCATATTGTTCTTGGTTAAAGAATTAGAAAGTGAGGTTTACGCCAATATTGAAATTCTTTTGATTGGCGGGATAGTTCCCAAAGTCAATTCCAAAATTGGTATTGTTATTCACGTCGGAATTAATCAACTCAGGATCCAATCCCTTGTAGCCGGTAATGGTAAACAAATTGGCTGCTTGCACATACACCCGAAGACTTCCAATACCGTAACGGCTCAATTTGGATGCGGGAATGGTGTACCCCAGCACCAGCGACCTCATTTTGAGGAAAGAACCATTTTCCATGTAATAAGAACTAAACTGGGTGCTGTTGCTGAAATTGGCGCCTCTTTCTAAAATAGGAACCTTGGCATCGGGATTTGCCACCCGGGCATTGGCGTTTATGATCAATTTGGTGGGATCTGCCGGGTCTTTAATATACAAAGGAGCGGGATTCCCTTGTTGGTCCACCAGGCGGGCCGAGCTTAATGCCGCTTCTCTGCTGATGGCGCCGTTAAACACGGCGGGAAAGTCGTTCCAATACCGAACATAGTTGATGACATCATTTCCTACCGAAGCATACAGAAAAGTTGAAAAATCAAAGTTTTTGAAACTGATACCCAGATTCAGACCGGCCGTAAAATCGGGATTGGGATTCCCAAAAAAAGTTCGGTCGGCGGCATCAATTTTCCCATCGGGTTTTCCCGTCAGATTACCAGCTGCATCGTACCCATCAATGTCTCTGAATTTCAGGCGGCCAGCGGCGGCGGCTTCCTGGGTAGGCGACTTGGCCACGTCATCGGCGCTTTGAAACAAACCAATTACTTCATACCCGTAAAAAGCACCCAAAGCCTGGCCGGGCTGCATGCGGGAGAACGCTCCGATACGACCGGAACCGGCACTGCCCTGATCGATATACTTCCTTCCTTCCGGCAAAGCCACCACTTTGTTGTTATAAGAAGTAAAGGTACCGGTCACATTAAATGTCCAGTCGTTTGCAATTTTTCCACGATAGCCTATCGAAGCATCAATACCCGTGTTTTGAATGTCACCGGCATTCACAAAAGGTTGGGAGGGGCCCTGGATCACCGGGTCGGGCAATTTGCGGAACAACAGACCACTAATTGCCTTTTTATACCACTCTATGGTAAAATCCAATTTGTTGCCAAACAAAGAAGCATCCAAGCCAATATTGGTAATAATATCTTCTTCCCAAGTAGTAGCTCTGTTGCCTATTTGGCTTGCATAAATACCGAGAGCAGAGCTCGTGTTTGCTCCGTTAATATCGTAATAAGATTGAGCTGCACTCTGACTGTATAAACTATAGGCGTTGGTGGGGTTAATATTACTGATGGATCCCAGTTTGCCCCAGCCACCGCGAAGCTTCAGTTCGTTCAACCAGCCAGTTTGAGGGAAGAAATTTTCTTTTGAAATTCTCCATCCCGCTGTTACAGAGGGAAATACCCCATAACGGTTTTCTTCAGAAAATACAGAGGAGCCGTCTCTTCTGATTGTTCCACTCAACAGATACTTATCTGAGAAGTTGTAATCCACCCGACCAAACAGTGAGAACAGTGCATTCTCATAAGGGCCGAAGTCGTTACCGGTAGTTTGTCCGCCTGGAGGACCAAAGTTCAATGTCCACAGTGCTGGATCCACGGTCAGGTTATTGGGATTGGTTATGAAATAATCGTTCCTTCTTCCGTTTATGCCTCGTCCATAATTGCGTATGGCTTCCGTACCAACCAGCACTTTTACATTATGAACCTGATTGAAAATATTATTAAAAGTGAGTGTGTTGGTCCAAATTACGCTGCTGTTATAGCCAAAGCCTTCCTGAAACGCATTTGGATTTTTGTTGTTTTCCGCATTTTCGTACTGGGTGTAACTGAAAAAGTTATAATAATTGTTATCGATGGTTCCGCCCACCGCGGTCCGGGCGGTAAGATGCCTTAAAAAGTCAACTTCTGCAAAGATGTTACCCGTCACCTGATAATTATTTCCTTTATTATTGGCGGTACGGGCCATGATTGCATAAGGATTCTGAGCATTACCCAGCCCCTGCGACAAGGTTCCTGCATAATTGCCCATAATATCAAATACCGGAATAATGGGGCTTTGGCGATAGGCATGGGAAATGGCGTTTCCCTCGTTTTGATTGTTAAAGCCCGGACTTTGCCGATAAAACACATAAGCGTTTTCACCAATCCGCACCCTGTCGGCAATGTTAAAAACGGTGTTGATACGGGCTGAATACCTCTTTAAAAATGTATTCAGCAACGTGCCATGCTGATCAAAATAATTTAAGGAAAGAAAAAAGTTAGACTTGTCACTGCCCGAACCCACCGAGATATTGTGGCTTTGCAGCGGAGCCGCATCAAAAATTTCATCAAACCAATCGGTACCAGCTTTATTGGCACGGGTGATTTGGTTATCATAAAGCGCATAGGTTGAAGGATCTGTATTAGGAGCCCCCTGCATCGCACCGGAAGGAATTAAATAATCGGGAATCTTGGGGCCGGCCTGACTGGAACCATACTGCTTGTGGTCAAATGCCAGGCCGCTGTTGTAGTATGTTTGAAAAACAGCATTTGCTGTTTCGGTTGTATTGGCTATCCCAAAGGGATTTTTTCCGTTTTTGATGGGTATTTGCGTACCATAATAACCATCATAATTCACCCTCACCTTTCCCGAACGTCCTTTTTTCGTGGTAACAACCACTACCCCATTGGAACCCCGAACGCCGTAAATAGCAGCGGCTCCGGCATCTTTCAATACCTGTATGGACTCAATATCATTTGCGTTCAGGTTGTTCAGGCTGCCCGGGGTACCGTCAATAATAATCAGGGGTGTCGCGCTCCCAATGGAGGTAATACCTCTTACCATCACATTCACGGGACCACCCGGCTGTCCGGAAGAAAGAATGGTCACGCCTGAGGCCTGCCCCTGTAAAGCCTGCGCCGGATTGCCTGTTGGAATTTGTTTCATATTGGCCACATCCACCACCGCCACAGAGCCCGTAATGTCTTTCCTTCGTTGTGAAGAATAACCAATAACCACCACTTCGTTCAAAGCAGACAAGTTACTGGTCAAGGACACGTTTACATTGGCAAGTCCGCTGACCGAAACCTCTTTGGTATCCAACCCCACAGCGCTGATCACCAAAATCGTTTTATCATTAGGTACCGTAAGCGTAAAGCTCCCCTGTTCATTAGTGGTGGTACCGCTGTTGGTTCCTTTAATGACCACAGATGCACCCGGAACCGGCTGGTTGTTGGCATCCGTTACTTTACCTGAAACCGTTTTTTGTTGGGCTGATGCAAGAAAGGAAAGAGAAAGCACACATGCAGCCAACCATAACCGCATGGCAGTTGGTTTAAATCGCATAAGGCAATCGTTTAGAGTTAGTTTAATCGTTTAATTGAAAAGCAGTAAAAAGATAGAAAGAGTTTTCTATTTAACAAAACTTTTATTTCGAATCGACCTGCCTTTGTGGATAATTTCTTATGAAATATTGAAAATGGGTATTATTTTAATTCTTGCACCCGGCTAATCATATCGGCAACGGCTGTTTCTTTTTGCCAGTAGTGAACCAGCTGCATTTTTTTATTATATAAGGCCGTAAACGGCGTGTTCGTTAGGTTGAAATAATATCTGATAAAGTAGACAGGCAGCTCCATGCCCACCTTTATGTTTGGATAGTTGCCCACGTTATAGGTATTCACAAACCGGACCAGATCTTTTAAAGGCTTGTAGGAAATCATGATCACTTCTGCCCCCGAAAAATCGTTTACCCTCGTGAAAAAATCCTTCATTAAAAGCTTGCAGTGATCGCAATCCGGGGCAAAATAAATCAACACCACCGGCTTGTTCTTTTTTATGTCTTCGACAGAAAAAGTGTTGCCGTTGGGAAGCACCATTTTAAAAGGCGGTATTTTATCGCCGGGTGTTTGGGCCGGCAAGTAAACAGAGTAAGAAAAAGCGATTAAAAGGAAGATTGCTTTCATGCTGTGTAACAAAATCTTTTTAGGGTGCGCAACCGGCGAGAAGTTGTGCCCCTTTAAATTTACTTGTTTTACAATAAACTCATCGACTGGGTGAGCAGCCCTTCAGACACAACCTGTTTATTTACCCGACAAATTGTATTTTTAAAACCTTAGAACAGCAGAACCATTCACCACCAATAACCTTAAATCAATACTTATGCAACGGATTGCCATGCTAGGCTCTGGTTTTATCGGCCGGTTCTATGCCGACTCGTTACAGGGTTATCGCAGTAAAGACAAAATCGTATCGATCTACTCCCGAAGAGAGGAAAGCGTCAAAAAATTTGCTGAAGACTACCGGGTTCCGCACTCCACCACTAATATGGAAGAGGCCATAGCCCACCCCGACGTAACCATTGTTTGCATTGCCCTGCCCAACAACCTGCACGAAGAGGCCGTAATGCTTTGCTGCAAACACAAAAAAGCGGTGATGACCACCAAGCCCCTGGGCCGCAATGCGGCGGAAGCCAAACGCATGCTGGAAGCGGTTGAAAAGGCAGGCATCTTTAATGGCTATCTGGAAGATTTGGTGTACACACCTAAGTTTTTAAAGGCTCATGAAAGTGTAAAAAACGGCGCCCTGGGGCGGGTACTCTGGGCCAAATCAAGAGAAACGCATCCTGGCCCCCACAGCGAGTGGTTCTGGGACCTGGAGCAGGCCGGCGGCGGCTGTATTCTTGACCTGGGCTGCCATTGCGTGGAAATTGCCCGCAGCTATATTGGAAAGGATATTAAACCCATAGAGGTGATGTGCTGGGCCGACACTCAGGTAAAGCCTATTGATGCGGAAGATCATGCCATTGGTCTTGTAAAATACGAAAACGGCGCCATTGGTCAGTTTGAAGTGAGCTGGACCTTCCGGGGCGGCATGGATCTTCGCGACGAAGTAATGGGCTCCGAAGGAACGATCTGGATCAACAATTTTTTGCGCACTGGTTTTGAAATGTTCACCACCGGCAAGGGCGCCGATTATGTAGCAGAAAAAGCCGAAAGCAATACAGGCTGGCTATTTCCTGTTGGCGACGAGCTGAATGAGCTGGGCTACAACCACATGTTCATGGATATGTTTCAGGCCCTGGAACAAAACAAGGCCCCCAAAGAAACGTTCTATGATGGATATGTGGTCAACTGTATTTTGGACGCCGCCTACCGTTCTGCCAAAAGCAAGCAATGGGAGCCGGTGCAACTGGATGTTTGGAGGGGCAGGACCGGCGTGGGCAAAGACGATCATTTAACCGAGTTTGACGAAAACCATTATTTGATCAAAGAGGAAGTAACCCATTACGGCGCTAAAAAGCTAATCCTGAAAAACAAGCAAACCGGTAAGATTTTTGAAAAAACAATCGAATAAAACATAAAGGGGACTCCTTACTCTATTCGTGCGGAATCCCCTTTTTTTTAAACACTTCGGGAAGATAGCTCCGGCCACTTGACAGAAACTAGTTTCCCAAATCCACCTATTACTTCGGCATTTCTTCTTTAGCCCTTTTCATTTTTACCAAAGAAGACCGATACAGTTTATGATGAATGGCCTTCAGGCTATCCTCCGGCATTTTCACAACCTTTCTGTCGTAGGTCATCAATCCATTCACCTCCACTTCCACATCGGTGGTTTGTGTATAAATTGCCGCCGACAGCCCTTTTTGTATCAGCCCCTCCAGCTTATCTACGAACAATGCGTATCGTTGGTACAGATCTTCCCTGGTGGTAAAGCTTTGATAGCCCCAGTTATTCTTTTGCTGCCAGGTATGATTTTCAAGAGGCAGGCCCAGGCCGCCAAATTCGCCCAGTACAAGCACCTGCCGGGCTCCAAACAAAGATGCAGCCGGCATGGCTGGTGCGGGATAATTGTGCAGGTCCATTATATGGCCCGCGGGATAAAAATTGCCGCCGCTGGCGCTGTTGACCAACCGTGAAGGATCTTTTCTGATGGTCCATTCAGTAATTTCCTGGGTTTTGAATTGCCCCCAGGCTTCGTTAAACGGCACCCATACAATAATGCTGGGAAAATTGTGCAGGGCATCCAGAATCGCCTCCCACTCAGTACGGTATATTTTTTCCGAAGCTTCGGACCGCTGGGCATCTTCGGCAAGCCCGTCCACGCCTGGTCTCGAATCCCACCGGCCCGTTGCCATGTCTCCGCTGGGCATGTCCTGCCACACCAACAGGCCCAACCGATCGCAATGGTGATACCAACGTGCCGGTTCCACTTTCACGTGTTTGCGGATGGTGTTAAAACCCATGGCCTTTGTTTTTTCAATATCAAACCTTAACGCCGCGTCTGTTGGCGCCGTGTACAAACCATCGGGCCACCAGCCCTGGTCCAAAGGGCCGTATTGAAACACAAACCCGTTGTTCAACAACATTCGCTGCACACCATTTTCATCCGGAGCCATTGAAATTTTCCGCATGGCAAAATAACTTGCCACTTCATCAATTGGTTTGTCCTTACGCATAACCGCCACCTTTAAAT
>JAEVYV010000007.1 GCA_023392575.1 Bacteroidota bacterium
GTCTTCTTATATAGTGCATCTTCGCTTTGTTATCATCTTGCATAAGACCTCGTAGCCGTCATATAGGCCTCTGAACTCATCATCTTTTATGTGCTTTCTCTTAATAGCAAGAAACAAAAAAGCCACAACTTCAATTGCTGACCGTAAAGCTATATTAAGAAAACGTTTAAACTCAGGAAGCGATTGCCCGGTACTTCCTTCAGCGATATTTAGAACAACAGAATCTGCTGCCCTTTTCACTTGAGAGGACAAGCTATACATTTCTGTTCTAGGGAATTTTTTTACAAGTAGATCAATATCGTTTGAAAGATCAACTACTTTTTGCCAAACTTTTAACTCCTCGAACCTAAAAGTCATAAGCTAAAGATAGTCATGAAGCGTTTTACAGCAAGCCTTACATTTGATTTGACCTAGACTGGCTTAATTACTCCTTGAACCATGAACTAACCCTTAAACAGGGTAAGCACGGTTGCCAGTTTTTGTTTCAGCTCCTTTCGGTTTACAATAAAATCCAAAAAGCCATGCTCCAGAATGAATTCGCTGCGCTGGAAGCCGGGCGGCAGGTCTTTTTTAATGGTTTCTTTAATCACACGGGGGCCGGCAAACCCAATAAGGGCTCCGGGTTCTGCTATGTTCAAATCGCCCAGCATGCCAAAAGAAGCCGAGATGCCGCCAAATGTCGGATCGGTTAGTAAAGAAATATAAGGAAGTTTGGAATCGGAGAGTTGCGAAAGTTTGCCGCTGGTTTTGGCCAATTGCATCAACGAAAAAGCGCTTTCCATCATACGGGCACCACCGCTTTTGCTGACGACCATGTAGGGAAGATGGTGCTCCAGGCAATAATCCACCGCACGGCTGAATTTTTCTCCCATCACACTGCCCAGGGAACCGCCAATGAATTCAAAATCCATACAGGCAATAACAATTCCGTTTCCCTGTACGTTTCCGGTAGCCACCCGCATCGAATCTTTCAGATCGGTTTTGGTCCAGGTCTCCTCCAGGCGTTGCTGGTAAGGCTTCAGGTCGGTAAAACCCAGAAAATCTTTGGAGCGGATGTTTTCAAAAAGTTCGGTGTATTGGTTGTTGTCAAATAAGATCTCGTAATATTCGCTGCTGCCAATGCGGTGATGATAATTGCATTTGGGACAAACAAACAAAGCCTCCCGCAGTTCGGTAACGGTGCAGATGTAGTTGCACTCGGGGCATTTAGCCCATAAGCCTTCCGGCGTTTCTTTTTTCTCCGAAGAAGGCGTAGTGATCCCTTTCTTCAAACGCTTAAACCAACTGGTTTTTGTCTCCTGAGTTTTGCCTTCTTCGCCTGCAAGGTTGGCATCAAAATCCTCAAATTGTTGCACTATCAATAAGATTTTGGTTTAGCGCAAATATAGGATATTGGTATTTAAGGCCTTGAAATTCCGCGGGGAAGCTAGCCCCCAAACCGGCTTTTTTTCATCCACATTTTCAACGGTGCATACTTCGTGATCGACCTTTACATCTTTGGTGTAGGGCATTGGCATAGTAATTGGGCAAAGGAGGGTTGATGTTTGATTGGTTTGAAACGACTTTTACAAGCATCCTTTTTTCATTACCGCATGACTGCAGGTAATGGAAACCAGCCCCCGCTTTGTGCGGGGGATTTTTTAAAATTGAAGTGCGGAACGAAAAAAATGCGCTGGAGGTTTTGGGTTTCCCGATTTTAATTTGGTGATTTTTTTTACAGGGCAGGGGTGCGGACCAAAAGACAGAAAAGCAAACAGGTTGATCCATTAGAGACCAACCTGTTTGCCGGGTTCTACCGGGTGCGGTCCTTGCCCCGGTCTTTGAGGTGTCCGGCTTCTTTTTCTTTTTGATTGTGCGTTACATCACCGCCTTTGATATTCTGTTCTTCGCCTTCACGGCTGTCCAGGTTATCCCGTATTTCCGGACGGGGCCGGTGCCCGGTAAATTGCTTGTTTTGTTTGTTGTCCTGACTTCTGCTTCCTTTCATGATGATTGTTTTTTTAAGCAGTAGAAAAATCGTACCAGCAGAATCTGCGGATTTTTAAAGCGAGGCCACCACCTGGTGGGCGGTTTCCCGTCCGCTAATGAGGGCTGCCTCTACGGTACCAATTTCGGGCCCGTCAAACAAGGCCTCGCCGGCAAAGAAAATAGTGTTGTTCAATGGGGCTTTCAGAGTTTGTTGGAAAAAAGAGCCGCCTACCACTTCATAAGCATAACCACCGCAATTGTATTCATCGGTTGCCCAGTTGCCCACCTGCCAGGCCTTTAAAATTTGTTTTAAATAAGATGCGTCAATATTAAAAATGGAATGCAAGGCGTTTAAGCCGGCTTCCCGTATTTCTTCTGCCGAATAATTTTGAACAGCTTTTGCATGGGGGCCGCCCAGCCAGCCGGTCAGCAGGTTGGCTTCTTCGGGATACTGGGTCCACCAGGTAGGTATTTTTTCTTCGGAAAACAAAAAGCTCCAATGCTCCAGGTCTTTGTTCTCCGTAAGGTTTTTATCCTTCCAGAATGGTAGTTCAAATTGCAGCAACAATTTTATCGCCGGACCAAAACCCAAACTTCTTGCTGCGTTGATTTTTTCATCTATGGCAGGAGTAAAGGCAATTTTTTCGGCTTGCAGCACACCCAAAGGAACGGTGAGCAAAACCCTTCGGGCTAAAAAGCTTTGCTGCGGGGTTATTAATTCCACTTGGTTTTCCTGCCAGTGGATTTGCTGTACCGGCTGCGATAAAAAAAACGAGCAACCTTTTTGCTCGGCTTCATGGTATAAATAATCTACCATTGTTTGATAACCGCCTTCTATGCGGTATTGTACATCATCAGAGGTGGTTAGTTCCTGACAGAGAGCCATTGTGCTGGCCTTGTTCATGTCTGCGGCATAATAGCCTTCTACATAATTTTGTAAGGTGATCCGCAGTTCTTTATACTCATCTCCCTGTAAATATTCTTTTATAAACTGCGCAACGGGAATGTCTTGTGTTAACTCCTTGAATTTTTTCTCAAGCCGGGAATAATCTTCAATAAAATTTTCCTGTTTTTGCAGCCCGCCATTTTCTTTTTGCCATATGTCTCCGGTTATTTTGACCGAAGCGGCGCCGGCCTTTTTTAAAAGAAGTTGGGTCTGCTCCAGGTTTCCATGAACAAACTCGGCGCCCAACTCAACGGGCATAGAAAAATCTTTATCTGTAATGGTATGGATCCGTCCGCCAATTCTATTCCTGGCTTCCACCACGGCTACTTTCTTTCCTGTTTGCACCAGCTCCCAGGCCGCCATTAAACCACTGGCGCCAGCGCCTACTACAATTACATCATATTTGTTTTGCATCATTCTTTGTTTCATTCAAAAAATGTGCAGCGGATTTTGAAAATATTTCCGGTTTGGCAAACAAAGCAGCGGGAAAATGCTACTACTTGTGTATAAAGAAGAGTTCAGTAAAAGATTCAGCCGTTTTTTAAATGATGGCTGCTGGCTGGAAAAAAGGCTGCGGTTGAGATGGATTATTTGTTTTCCTTGACCCTGTGGCAAAGCAGTTCCACCGAAAAACTGAACGCCAGGGCAAAGGCCACGGCTTCCCAAACCGACTGCTTGGTGGCGGCAATAATAGTCATCACCAGGCAGAAGAGGCTGGTCATTACGGTCAGGGCATTTTTTTCGGAGAAATATTTTTTCATGTTCTTAGATGGTTTACCGGGTTGGGGAAGGCAAATATAGTACAGGCTTTAGTTTGAGAGCCCGGCTGCTCGTTCAAAAGGCGGATTTCTTCGACAAAATTTTGTTAAGGCATCCGGTCTTGTTTTGTTTGGTTTTGCCTGGCAAAAATGGATTCCAAAGCTTGCACTGCATCGTTTTTTTTAGGCCTGTTCCTGCTCTTGCAACTGCCTTTGCTGCTGCACCTTTTTTGGCGCTGAAGAGTTGCTTTTGGTATGGGGGCTCAGCCAAAGGGTCATTGCCAGTATGATCAGGCCGCCCATCATCCCCAAATACGGGGCGGCGGGGTGGGGC
>JAEVYV010000028.1 GCA_023392575.1 Bacteroidota bacterium
TTGCCCACCATTGCGGGGCTGGCCGGACAAACCTACCGCAATACAACCCTGGGCCGCGATGTTTTGGACGGCAAAAAGAAAAACGACTTTGCTTTTATTATTTCACACGACGAAGGACGAATTGGACTGGTAACCAATGATTATTTGTTCACCCGTAACCTCAATTTTCAAAAAGAAGAAGTGCATTTCTTCCAGGACCATCCTTCGTATTCTCCAGAGCAGGTGGATTCCATCCGGAAAAAAATGGCTGAAACGACCACTGCTTTTTATGAAACGGCCCGCTACCTGCTGCAGAACAACCGAAAATCCATTGTCCAAAAGCAATAGCATTCAAGGACCATTGCCCGGTTTAAAAAATGCCGGAGTTTTCCTGGCCCCAACGCGTTGCCTCACGGCCCTAGCGTTTTTGGGCGACAATGATCATCCGGGGTGTTTTTTTAACGTCGTATTCCCGGAGGCTGTAATCGCCAAAGACCTGCGTTACCTGCATTTTTTGAAAGGAAAGCATGTCGGTAAAATCGCCCAGGCTGAACTTGGCCACTTTTTCGGTGTAGGTAAACGGGTGGGGCAACAAGGGATCGGTGACCGTTATTTTTTTGTAGAAGAAATCCTCGTCGTGCCAGCGATGGATCTCGTACTCGGTGTCCTCAATTATTTTCACTTCATTGTGCGTCAGGTGTTCTTCCACATAATGAACGTTCAGGTAGTCGAACAAAACGGTGCCGGACGGTTTTAGGCTCTGGACGATGGTACGCATGGCGTCATCGTGTTCGCGGCGGGTGGCAAAATACCCAAAAGACGTAAAGAAGTTAAAGGCATAATCAAAGTAGTTGATCCAGGCCGGCAGCCGCATGTCGTGCTGGAAAAAATGCAGCCGGTCCGATTCGAACTTCTTGGCAAAGCGGATGCTGTCTGCCGATAGGTCGATGCCGGTCACATCAAACCCTTTGGAGGCCAAAAACCTACTGTGTCTTCCCCTGCCGCAGGCCACATCCAGCATCAGGCTGTTGGCCGCTGGCTGAAAATGCTCCAAAAGATTGTTAATGAACCGCTGAGCTTCCACTTCGTCCCGCTCAAAATAAAGCTTGTGATAAAAAGGGGAGTTAAACCATTCTTTGTACCATTCCTGTGCTGACATCACCAATTTTTCACAAAAGTAATCCCTTGTGCCTCACAACTTGCAGCCGGGTGGCCCGAAAACCGTATTTTTGCCACCCCAATTCTGAAGCTTTCGGTTTTGGGATTAAATTCAGTTTCTGTGGCATTGATCAAGAGCATATCCGGCATCAGGGGTACCATTGGCGGAAGACCCGGTGAGTCTTTAACCGCAATTGATGTAGTGAAATTTACAGCCGCCTACGGCAATATCATCGCTGAACAAAGACAAGACAAGTCTGTCCCTACAAAGATTGTTGTGGGGCGGGACGGCCGCATTTCCGGCGGCATGGTCAGCCAGTTGGTGATCCAAACCTTGGTTAGTTTGGGTATTGATGTTCTGGACCTGGGCTTGTCCACCACGCCTACCGTGGAAGTGGCCACCAAAAACGAAGGGGCCAACGGCGGCATCATCATTACCGCCAGCCATAATCCCAAGGAATGGAATGCCCTGAAGCTGTTAAACAGCGAAGGCGAGTTCATTGATGCCGAAGTAGGGGCTGAAGTGCTGCTGCGGGCCCAAAGCGAGGAACTTGGCTTTGCCCTTGTGGACAAACTGGGGTTGGTGACCACAGACGGGACCTATCTGCAAAGGCACATCGATCTTGTGCTGGATTATCCATTGGTAGATAAAGAAGCGATTGAAAAGAAACAATACAAGGTGGTGGTTGATTGCATCAACTCCACCGGCGCCCTGGTGGTTCCGCAACTGCTAAAACAACTGGGTGTTGCCGACGTGATCGTGCTGAACGGGGAGGTGAACGGAAGGTTTGCCCACAACCCGGAGCCTTTGCCGGAACATCTTACCGCGTTGAGCAACGAGGTGGTGAAGCAGCAGGCCGATTTTGGTATTGCCGTTGACCCGGATGTAGACCGCCTTTGTTTTGTTTGCGAAGACGGCAGCATGTTTGGCGAAGAATTTACCCTGGTGGCCGTTGCCGATTATATATTGAGCCAAAAGGTAGGAAATACCGTAAGCAACATGAGCAGCACCAAGGCGCTGAAAGAGATCACCCACAAACATGGTGGAGAGTATTTTCCCTCGGCGGTGGGCGAAGTGAACGTAGTGAAAAAAATGAAAGAAGTTCAGGCCGTGATTGGTGGTGAAGGCAACGGCGGCATCATTGTGCCCGACTTTCATTACGGCCGCGATGCGCTGATCGGCATTGCACTTTTTCTTTCGCATTTTGCCCACTTCAAAAAAGGATTAAAATCTTTCCGCGGCAACTATCCCGATTATTTTATTTCCAAGAATAAAATTGAGCTGGAAAATGGCATTGACGTGAACGCCATTTTTGAAAAAATAAAAGCGAAGTACAAGAATAATCCCATCAACACAGAAGACGGATTGAAAATTGAGTTTGATGCCGACTGGGTGCATTTGCGTACTTCCAATACAGAACCCATCATTCGCATTTACGCCGAAAGCAATTTTGAAACCACGGCCAATAATATTGCCAAGCGCCTGATGCAGGATATAAAGGAATGCAGCAGTTAAGGCTGTAAAGAAGAAGGGTCGATGGCTCAGCTCCTTTTTCAATTCGATTGATTTATTTTGCATTCGCTACCGCCAATTTCCAGGTGCCTTACGATATTACCGGGCATGGCTGTTGGCCGGTTGAACAAATAGTAAAATGGAGCAAACGATCAATATTCAAAAATCAAATTCGCACCGTACTACAGTGGATACCCGTATTTATTTGGACAATGCCGCCACCACGGCTTTGGATAAAGAAGTTTTGGAAGCCATGCTTCCCTACATGACCGAGCATTTTGGTAATCCTTCTTCTATTTACTCTTACGGCCGGGAAACCCGGCTGGCCATTGAAAATGCCCGCAAATCGGTAGCGAAAAATTTAGGTGTAAAACCCGCTTCCATTTTTTTTACCAGCGGTGGTACCGAAAGCAACAATACTGCTATTCTGGCCTCCGTTCGGGACCTGGGTTGCCGCCACATCATCACCTCGCCAATCGAGCATCATGCCGTGCTGCACACCGTGGAGCACTACGGTCACGCTGCTGCTGTTTCCACTGGTTTTGTGGCGTTGAAAAGCGACGGACACATTGACCTTGCCAATCTGGAAAAACAGCTGGCGGAGCAAACCCAGGCAGGTAAAAAATGCCTGGTCAGCCTGATGCATGCCAACAATGAAATTGGTGTATTGCTGCCCATTAAAAAAGTGGGGGAGCTGTGTAAAAAATACAATGCCGTTTTTCACTCCGACTGCGTACAAACGGTGGGGCATTACCCCATCAATCTGGCCGACATCAACGTTCATTTCATATCGGCCGCGGGGCATAAATTTCACGGACCCAAAGGCGTGGGCATTTTGTACGTCAACGAAGATGTTCAAATCAAACCATTCATCTTTGGTGGCGGACAGGAACGGAACATGCGTGCCGGCACTGAGAACGTATACGGGATTGTGGGCTTTGCCAAAGCACTGGAAATAGCCATGCGGGATTATGAAAAAGAGAGTGCTTACATCAAGGAGCTCAAGAGCTACATGACCGACCAGTTGCAAAAAAATATAGCCGGCGTGAGCTTTAATTGCGGCCCCGAAGCTTTGTACACGGTTTTGAGTGTTTGCTTTCCCAAAACAGAAAAAGCAGAATTCCTGCTGATGAACCTTGACATCAATAATATTTGCGCCTCCGGCGGCAGTGCCTGCAGCAGCGGCGCCGATGTGGGCTCGCATGTAATGAAGGCCTTGAATAAAACGAATGATTTTGTCACGGTACGCTTTTCCTTTAGCAAATACAATACAAAAGAGGAAATCGACAGGGTGGTTGAAAAACTACAGGAACTCTTATAAGTTCATCCCTTTTAATAC
>JAEVYV010000039.1 GCA_023392575.1 Bacteroidota bacterium
GATATAGGCTGGTGTTTTTTTATTGTTTTGATAAATTAAAAAAGCGGTTACAAAGGCGGTAATGAACACAAAAAGACCCATGCGCCCCCATCCGCCTCCACCAGCGGGGACATCCGGCTCATCGCCACCGCCATCGTCTGCCGGCATGTCCATATCCAACCGGGTTTCAATGCGGGCCCAGATGGCTTCAGCCATATCGGGTAGCGGCAAGGCTTCGAGTTTGCCGGTGATGATGTGTTCGTATGCCTTTTTGTGATCCATCAATAATACAAGTCCTGTATTTGTTTTTGAAGTGTTTTGCGGGCTTCGCTCAGGTGCCATTTGGAGGTTCCTTCGCTGATGTTCAGCCGTTCGGCTATTTCGCGGTGGTTGTACCCTTCCACCGCATACAGCACAAAAACGGCATGCGTGGCCGGGGGAAGCTTTTGAATCAGTTTCATGATCTCCTCTGCCCCCATATCCGCCAGGGCCCGATTGTTGATCTGCGGTTCGGCTACCGTTTCCACCTCCACATTCTCGCTGAACCGGCTGCGCCCTTTAATATGATCCAGGCCCTCGTTGACAACAATTCTTTTGATCCATGCATGCAGGGAGCCCTTGGCCGGATCAAAAGAGCGGATGCTTTTGAAAACCTTTACAAAAGCGTTGGTTAGGATATCGGCAGCATCGTGTTCATCACGGGAGTAACGCAGGGCAATGGTCATAGCAAAGCCATAGAACTGACGATAGAGTTCTTCCTGTGCCTTTCGGTTGTTCGCAAGGCAGCCTTGAAGCAACGAGTCAATATCTTGTCCGATGGCTTGCATTCCTGCTCCTGATATTATTACAAGGGACTAAAGATAAAACGGGTGGAATCGCCATCACCATGCTTTAAAGTATAGGCAAATTCGGTTGGGGTTACACTTAAATTTTCACAAACCACGCTGAATCCCATGGATCGCAACCCGATCTGGATCTTGTTATCGCCCAGCAATTTATAGGTACCATCGTTGCCTGCATCACCAAACTGATCGACATACACAATGGAACCGTTTGCCTTGTATGTTTGACGAATCAGGGAATAATCGTCTTCATTGTTGGCAGCCCCTCTTTGATACAAAACAGATGGCGTGCCGGAAACGTAGCTGGTCACTTTTTCCATTTGCCAGGTGTGCGCCATTAATTCTTTTTGGATAGCAGATTCGTTTTGAGCAGTATCTTTTTTGCAGGATGCAAAGCCGATAACCAATACAGAAATGGAAATGAGTTGGATGATTTGCTTCATAACGCAGTTTTAATTTTTTAATTGTTCATTATTGTTTGGGTAGAAAAGACCTGATTTGTTTTAAAGTTTATTGATCAAACCGTTCTTTATCTTTTTCCACATCCTGCATGCGCTTTAAAAGGATGGCCGAAGAAATGGCAGAGATGATCAGTTTTTCGTCAGGATCCAACTGATTGTAAATCCAAATGTTGTTATCCAGAATATCCACTATTCCCACAACCCCGCCGTCCCACTGCAGTTCGTAGCCGCTAAGCAATTTTCCTCCCAACACTTTGGTTTGCCTGCCGCTTTTTGTGGTCAGGTTTTCTATGCGCAGCGGACGGATGGCAATGCTTTCCTTCCCATTAGTGGCATAGCCCTCTTCCTCCACGTACGGACGGTCAAATAACCTACGGGCTGTGTCTTTTTTAATATCATATTTATTGATCAGCACCAGCGACCAGGGATCCGCTTTTTGCGGAGCCAAGGGAAGAATGGCGGCCGTAAAAGCATATTCGTATTTATTGGTTTTGGAAGCCTTGCCAATCCAAGGATTATTGCTTTTATACACCAGCTGCTTTTCCTGGAACTTTTCTGTAGCGTACACTTCAGCCGCCAGGTTGCCCTCCTCAATGCTGTACTGGAATTTATTTTTTTGGGTATAGACATCCTTATCCGTATTGATGTCAAACACTTTCAAAAGCGCTTCTTCCGGACGAAGAAAAAATTTGCTGTGGCTCAGAGAAGAGGAAAAATCCCAGCCCCTTTTTATTTTGGAAGTGGCGTAGCTTCCAAAGCTTAATTTTTGATTGATCTGCCAGCCGTTAACGCCTTTGACATGCATTTTGGTTGCCTGCGAACTAAACTTTTCCGGCACAGATAACCTGGCAGCCGTGCACGAACCCAAAGTGGTCAGCACAAGCAAGAAACCAAAAGGCGGAACCGCAGAAAGCCTAATGAACGGCGTGGGTTTTAATTGTCTCATAATTTTTAATTTAATGGTCTGGTGTGTTTTTATGAATACCCCTTTCTCCTTCCAAACCGTTGGGTAAACAACGGACCCTTAACAAAACTTTCACAACCACCTCCCACCACATGAAGATTTGAAGAAGATCAGTTTGCTTGTTCTTAAAGTTGGATGAACGGTGAAAAATTAAAACTCAACTGTTCCATCCAAAGAATTTTCGCTCATTTTTTTAAACAGATTTTAAAAACTATTTTACCTAACAAACTCCAGAACAACTTCTATGCAGCCCTATATTCTTGGAATTGACATCGGTACCGGCAGCACCAAGGCCATAGCCGTTGACTATGAAGGGAAGGTTTTGGGCAGTTCGCAGCAATATTATTCAACCCTGATTCCGCAACCCGGTTATAGCGAACAAGACCCAGAAACGATTTTTGACGCTTTTAAAGAAAGCATTCAAAAAACAGTTGCGCAAACAAAGGGGCAGCCCGTTGCCCTGTGCTTAAGCAGTGCCATGCACAGCCTTGTCGCCGTTGACCGCGAGGGCCGGCCTTTGACCAATTTGATTCTCTGGTCCGATGCCCGAAGCAGCGCCATTGCCGACAGGATAAAAACCTCGCCGCAGGGAAAATCCATTTACGAAGCCACGGGCACGCCCATTCATTCCATGTCGCCCTTGTGCAAGATCATCTGGCTCAGAGAAAACCGCCCCGAAGTGTTTTTAAACGCATATAAGTTCATCTCCATAAAAGAATACATCTGGCACCAGTTGTTTCATGAATTTGAAATTGATCACTCCCTGGCCTCCGCAACAGGACTGTTCCACATCGAACGCCGCAACTGGAATGAAGAATCGCTGACGCTGGCGGGAATCACCCCCCAACAACTATCGCAACCCGTAGCTACCAGCTTTATCAGAAAAGGTTTGCAGCCAGGTGCGGCCGCCTGGTTAAGCCTTCCGGCAACCACGCCGGTTTGTATCGGGTCCAGCGACGGCTGCCTGGCCAACCTGGGCACTTATTCACTGGATCAGCAAACCGCAGCAATCACTATTGGCACCAGCGGCGCCGTAAGGGTAGCAAGACCGACGCCCCTGAAGGATTATTCCATTATGTGCTTTAACTACCTGCTGGATGAAACAACGTTTATTTGTGGCGGCCCCATAAACAACGGAGGAATTGTAGCACAATGGCTTTTAAAAAACTTCCTTCTGGGGAAAGAGATAAAAGAAGAAGCCTACGATGAACTTTTTTCACAGATTGAAGCTGTACCGGCCGGAGCCGATGGACTTATTTTCTTACCTTATATATATGGTGAACGAGCTCCCCTGTGGGACGAAGAAAGCTGCGGCGTTTTTTTTGGTATCAAACCCCATCACACGCAAACCCATTTTCTTCGGGCGGCGCTGGAAGGCGTTTGCTTTGCCCTGCAAGACATTTTAGCATCAATCGAAGACGTTTCTCAGCCCGTGCTTCAGGTGAACGCCAGCGGAGGGTTTGTCCAATCTGCCGTCTGGGTGCAGTTGCTGGCCGATGTAACCGGCAAAAAAATTTGCATTCATCAACACGAAGACGCATCGGCCATAGGGGCTGCCTGGCTGGGTTTGAAAAGCCTGCAAATCATACCGGCTTATTCTTCCATAAAACAGGAGACCGGACATTCTGTTCTGCCCCGCCGGGAAAGAGTTGAAGCATACAAACGCAACTTTGCCCTCTTTAAAACCTTATATCCTTCTCTTAAAACCACCATGCACCAGTTCTATCGTTCGGGCCTGAAATGAACAGCCCGCGTTTTTCCCATTCATTTCAGTTAAAAATTAACGTTTCAAAGAGTCGCAACACACAGGCCAGACAAGTTGGTAGCCGTAAATAAAAGCAGCTAAAACACAGTCCAGCAAAGGATTACAGGCATATTTACTTCGCTTTAAAGGTGTAAAAACCTGAAAAACTTAGCTAAAAACGGGCTACAGGTTCTATAACTTTCGGCTTAGAGATGTATGGAACATCCGTTTTCTACTACTTTGTTTTTGAACGATGCACTGGCCAGCTATTCAAAAACTTCCTAACGATGCTGCTACATAAAACCAGTTGGAACAAGCGGGTTATTGTTTTTTGATGTGAAAGAATAACCGGGTTTCAAAAAATTTTATACCAGTTCTTTATTTAAACAACATGAAGGACGTATATTCGTAAAAATTACCTCCTTCATGTTGAACAGCAGATTATATAATGTCATAAACACAATAGCCGTCATTATTGTGGTTGTCATTATTATTCCTGCACTACACGGAGGTGGACGTTCATTGTAAAACAAAAACATTAAATACAAAAAACCCGCCTCCACAAAGGCGGGTTTTTTTATGCAGCAAATCAGAATCAACATATGTACTACAACGAAAACACTATTGTTTATTACAACGGCGAATTTGTAAAAGCCACTGAAGCCCGGGGCAATGTGTACGACCAGTCATTGCACTATGGCTATGGCGTATTTGAAGGCATCCGGTCGTATGCAACGGAAAACGGAGTAAAGATTTTTAAGGCAAAAGAACACTTCGACCGCATGCAGTTTTCCTGCGAAGCGGTTGGCATTCCTTATCCTTATAACAACGAAGAACTAATTGCGCTTTCATACGAAGTACTGCAAAGGAACAATTTGACAAATGCCTATCTGCGTCCCTTGGTTACCTGTAGCCCCAACATGTCTCTTACCAAAGGACATCAAGCGCAATTGCTGATTGCGGCCTGGGATTGGGGCGCTTATCTGGGAGAAAAATTGCTGCGGCTGAAAACTTCTTCGTACAGAAGAATTAACCCGGCAAGCTTTAAAGTAACGGCCAAGGTAACCGGTCACTATGTAAACTCCATTCTGGCCACCCAGGAAGCAAAAGACTTGGGCTTTGATGAGGCGTTGTTACTGGACATGGATGGGTTTGTTGCAGAAGGCCCCGGCGCCAATTTTTTTGTAGAACGCAACGGCGTTTTATACACACCGCAATTGGGCAGCATCCTTGCGGGCATTACCCGGGCCACGGTCATTGAGATCTGCGGAGAACTGGGCATTACAGTCATTGAAAAGCAAATAACACCCCAGGAAGTATTGGGCGCCGACAGCGCTTTTTATTGTGGAACAGCCGCCGAAGTGGTGGGCATTGATTCCCTGGATAATATTCCCTTTCAAAAATCATGGAAAGATTCTTTGGGGGCAAGGATTCAAAAAGCCTATAAAGCGTTGGTTCTGGAAAAAAATTTTTTACCGGCAGAAACAGTAGCATGAACGAATTAAATAAATACAGCAGGGTACTTACCCAAGACGAAACCCAGCCGGCCGCCCAGGCCATGCTTTACGGCATTGGCTTAACCGATAACGATTTGAATAAGGCACAGGTGGGCATTGTCAGCATGGGCTACGACGGCAACACCTGCAACATGCACCTGAACGATCTGGCAAAGATTGTAAAGCAGGGTGTATGGGACAGCGACCTGGTGGGCCTGATCTTTAACACCATCGGCGTGAGCGACGGCATGAGCAATGGCACCGATGGCATGCGTTATTCCCTGGTTAGCCGGGATATTATTGCGGATTCCATTGAAGCCGTGTGCGGTGCACAGTATTACGATGCGGTGATTGCCTTGCCGGGTTGCGACAAAAACATGCCGGGCTCTGTGATTGCTATGGGAAGGTTGAACCGTCCCTCCATTATGGTGTATGGCGGAACCATTGCGCCGGGCCACCATAATGGGCAAGACCTGAATATTGTCTCAGCTTTTGAAGCGCTGGGACAAAAGATCGCCGGCACGATCACCGAAGAAGATTTTCGTTGCGTGGTAAAAGCTTCCTGCCCCGGCGCCGGCGCTTGTGGGGGCATGTACACGGCCAACACCATGGCGGCGGCTATTGAAGCCCTGGGCATGAGCCTGCCCTACTCTTCTTCCAATCCTGCCATCAGCGAGGAAAAAAAGAAAGAATGCCTGGAAGCAGGAAAAGCCATCAGGCATCTTTTGGAAAAAGATATCAAGCCAAAAGACATCATGACCCGCAAGGCATTTGAAAATGCCATCACCGTGATCATGGCCCTCGGCGGCTCCACCAATGCGGTCCTGCATTTAATTGCCATGGCAAAAAGTGTGGACGTTGCATTGACGCAGGATGACTTTCAAATCATCAGCAACAAAATTCCCGTACTGGCCGATTTTAAACCCAGTGGCAAATATCTGATGCAGGACCTGCATCAGCATGGCGGCATTCCTTCGGTAATGAAATATTTGTGGCAACAAGGTTTCCTGCATGGCGACTGCCTGACGGTCACCGGCAAAACCGTGGCCGAAAACCTGGCCCAGGTACCCGATCTGGATTTCACCAAACAACACATCATCCACCCCGTTCAAAACCCGCTGAAGCCAACCGGTCATTTACAAATCCTTTATGGCAATCTGGCCGAAGGCGGAAGTGTGGCCAAGATCAGTGGAAAAGAAGGGGAACGGTTTGAAGGACCGGCACGGGTATTCGACGGCGAGTTTGAATTGATCAACGGCATCAACTCCGGAAAAATAAAAGCCGGCGACGTAGTGGTCATCCGCTATGTAGGGCCCAAAGGCGGACCCGGCATGCCCGAAATGCTGAAACCCACTTCTGCCATCATTGGCGCCGGACTGGGTAAGTCGGTTGCCTTGATTACAGACGGCAGGTTCAGCGGAGGCACACACGGATTTGTGGTCGGGCACATCACTCCCGAGGCTTATGACGGCGGCGCCATTGCACTCGTACAAGATGAGGACCGCATTGAAATAGACGCCATCCAAAACGCCATCACACTTAAGGTTGCCCCGGAGGAGTTGGAAAAGAGAAGGCAGCAGTGGAAAAAACCAGCGCTAAAAGCCACAAAAGGAATTTTGTTCAAATATGCCCACTGTGTGAAAGACGCCAGCCAGGGCTGTGTTACAGACGAAGCCTAAGCATTGATTGTTGAATTTTTAAAACGCACGTATGCAAACACTGGAAGTTGAAAAAAAGAAATCAATCAAAAAAATAGCCGAATCGCTGAGCGGAAGCGAAGCACTACTGAAGGCATTGGAGGCAGAAGGGGTCGACACCATCTTTGGCTATCCCGGCGGCGCCATCATGCCTATTTACGATGCTTTATACGATTATAATGACCAGTTAAAACATATTCTTGTCCGGCACGAGCAGGGTGCCATACATGCCGCCCAGGGCTATGCCCGGTCTTCGGGAAACGTAGGCGTTGTGTTTGCAACCAGCGGTCCGGGAGCTACCAATTTGGTGACTGGTTTGGCCGATGCGCAAATTGACAGCACTCCGGTAGTGTGCATCACCGGACAGGTGTTTGCGCATCTGCTGGGCACGGATGCTTTTCAGGAAACAGATGTCATCAACATCACGACGCCGGTAACCAAATGGAATTATCAGGTGACAGATGCTACCGAAATTCCCACAGTACTGGCCAAAGCGTTTTATATTGCCAAAAGCGGAAGACCCGGTCCGGTGCTCATAGACATCACCAAAAACGCACAGCTGCAACTTTTCGAATACCTGGGTTACGAAAAATGCGATCACATCCGAAGCTATCGCCCCAAGCCCATTGTCCGGAAGGAATACATAGAGGAAGCGGCAAAACTGATCAACGAAGCAGAGCGGCCCTTTGTCATTTTTGGCCAGGGTGTGATCCTGGGCAAGGCCGAAAAAGAGTTCAACGCCTTTCTGGAAAAATCAGGCATTCCGGCCGCGTGGACCATCATGGGGATGAGCGCCATTCCTACCGATCACCCCCAGGCTGTGGGCATGTTGGGCATGCACGGCAACTATGGCCCCAATGTATTGACCAACGAATGCGATGTGCTCATTGCCATTGGCATGCGTTTCGACGACCGGGTTACCGGCCGTCTGGACAAATACGCCAAACAGGCCAAACTCATTCACCTCGATATTGATCCTGCGGAAATTGACAAAAATGTAAAAGCCACCGTGCCTGTATGGGGCGATTGCAAAGAAACGCTGCCGCTTCTTACAGAAGCATTAGAACAAAAGGTTTATCCTCAATGGCTGCAGCGTTTCCGGGACTTTCAAAAGAAAGAAGAAGAAAAAGTGATCCACGAAGAACTGAACCCAACCGGAGAAACATTGAGCATGGGTGAAGTAATAAAAACTTTAAACGAATTAACCAACGGCGATGCCATCATCGTAACCGATGTAGGACAACACCAGATGGTGGCCTGCCGGTATGCACGGTTCAACCAATCGAAAAGCAATATTACCAGCGGCGGCCTGGGCACCATGGGTTTTGCCTTGCCGGCAGCCATTGGCGCCAAATACGGGGCTCCGGAAAGAACGGTGGTGGCGGTTATTGGCGACGGCGGTTTTCAAATGACCCTGCAGGAGTTGGGCACCATCATGCAGTTTCGTCCGGAGGTAAAAATTTTGATCCTCAACAACAGCTTCTTAGGTATGGTTCGCCAGTGGCAGCAGTTGTTCCACGAAAAAAGATACTCGTTTGTGGACATTACCAGCCCCGACTTTGTACAAGTGGCCAAAGGATTTGGCATTGCCGGCAAAAGCATTTCAAAAAGAGAAGAGATCAAAACAGCCCTTAAGGAAATGCTGGACCACCCGGGCAGTTATCTGCTGGAAGTGATGGTAGGAAAAGAAAACAATGTGTTTCCCATGGTGCCGCAGGGACGTGGAGTAGCGGAGATTGTTTTGAGTAAAGAAGAAGTGTAATGATACAGGAACGGTCAAAAGTGAAACAATACGCTGGCTTTTGACTTTTGATTTTTGACTTTTTAATTCATACGCATGCAAAAACAGGAGTTCACCATAACAGTTTATACCGAGAACCAGATCGGTTTGCTGAACCGTATTGCCATCATCTTCTCCCGCAGAAAGATCAATGTGGAAAGCCTGAACACCTCACCTTCCGAAGTGGACAGCGTTCACCGCTTTACCATTGTGATCAACGAAGTGGAAGACGTGGTGCGAAAACTGTGTCGGCAGATTGAAAAACAGGTGGAGGTATTAAAGGCTTATTACAATACTTCCGATGAAATTGTGTGGCAGGAGTTGGCCTTGTACAAAGTACCCACCAATGAAATTGCCGAGAAAGTAAAGGTAGAAAGATTGCTGCGGCAATACGGTGCCAGAGCGGTGGTGATCCGCCACGACTATACCGTGTTTGAAACCACGGGCCACCGCGAGGAAACCGATGCTTTGGTGAAAGTATTGGAACCCTATGGGCTGATTGAGTTTGTGCGCAGCGCCCGGGTGGCCATCATTAAAAACAGCACGGGCTTTCATGAAAAACTCAAAGAGTTTGAACAAAAAGAACCCGGCGAGGACGTGGTGGAGAATGAGTTCCTGGATAAAAAAGAAGAAGTGTTTTCGATGTAAGGGAAGTTCATGGTTCATAGTTGATAGTTCATAGCTTGGGCATACTACGAAGCGTCCACGAACCATGATCTATGAATCACCAACCTGTCGAATAGAATTACCAAACGTACCAGAGTGCGACGCAACAAAAGCATCATAGCAGCATTATTGCTTAGTACAAAAAAAATTAAATAACCAACAACTTAAAATCAATAACAATGGCAAAATTAAATTTCGGTGGTGTGGAAGAAAATGTAGTGACTCGTGAAGAGTTCCCGCTTTCAAAAGCACAAGAAGTTTTAAAAAATGAAACAGTCGCCGTAATTGGCTATGGCGTTCAGGGCCCCGGACAGGCATTGAACCAAAGAGACAATGGAATCAAGGTAATTGTGGGACAACGCCGCAATTCCAAATCCTGGGATAAAGCGGTTAAAGATGGTTTTGTTCCCGGCGAAACCCTGTTTGAAATTGAAGAGGCTCTGGAAAAAGGCACCATCATTTGCTATTTATTGAGCGATGCGGCACAAATTCAATTGTGGCCCACTGTGAAAAAACATTTAACGCCCGGCAAGGCCCTTTATTTTTCCCACGGCTTTGGCATCACCTATAACGATCAGACAGGAATTGTTCCGCCTGCCGATGTCGATGTGTTTTTGGTAGCTCCCAAAGGCTCCGGAACTTCTCTGCGCCGTATGTTTTTGCAAGGCCGTGGACTAAACAGCAGCTATGCTATTTTCCAGGACGCTACCGGCCGTGCTTTTGAAAGAGTGATTGCGCTGGGTATTGCCGTAGGTAGTGGTTATTTGTTCGAAACCGATTTCCGTAAGGAAGTGTAC
>JAEVYV010000042.1 GCA_023392575.1 Bacteroidota bacterium
AGGTTTTTTCTCAGTTTATGCCCTTTGGAAAAACAAGGTTTCTGTTTTGGTTGGCGACTACCTGTTGGCCAAGGGCCTTTTGCTTTCCCTGGACAATAATGACTTCCGGATCCTGCAGATTTTATCCGAGGCGGTGCGAAAGATGAGCGAAGGTGAACTGCTGCAAATTGAAAAATCCAGGTCCCTGAATTTGGATGAGGATATCTATTTTGAGATCATCCGCAACAAAACGGCCTCCCTTTTGGCCTCTGCCTGCGGAGCCGGAGCCTGGTCGGTTAGCCAGAATGAGGGACTGACAAGCCGCATGAAGGAGTTTGGCGAAAAAGTAGGCATTGCTTTTCAAATAAAGGATGATCTTTTTGATTATGCCGCCCAGGATATTGGGAAACCCACCGGCAACGATATAAAGGAAAAAAAGCTGACCCTGCCCCTGATCTATACCTTAAATAATATAGATAAAAAAACCCGGCGGGAAATCATCTATATTATAAAGAACGAAAACACCCGCAAATCAAAAATTTCCTATATTATCGATGCGGTTACCGAAACCGGGGGGATTGATTATACCATCGCCAAAATGAATGCCTACAAGCAGGAAGCCCTGCAAATTTTGGCTACCTTCCCCGATTCCGAGATCAAAAAAGGATTTGAGGATTTAGTAAATTTTGTCACAGACAGAAAATATTAATAAGCTGATGAAGGTCCCAAAACGCTGGCGTCTGAATCATGTTGACCGGGACAAATGTGCCGCTTTGCACAGCAGGCTAAAAATACACCCGGTGCTTTGCGCCATTTTGGTGCAGCGGGGCATTGACACCTACGAGGCCGCCAAAGATTTTTTCCGCCCCCAGCTTTCCCACCTGCACAATCCTTTTTTAATGAAGGACATGGATCGGGCCGTGGACCGCATTCTTGGGGCTTTTGCTGCAAACGAAAAAATCCTGGTCTTTGGAGATTACGACGTTGACGGCACCACTGCGGTGGCCTGCATGTACCAGTTTTTAAAAAGCCAGCATCCCCTCACCGAATTTTACATTCCGCACCGCTACCGCGAAGGCTATGGCGTGAGCAAGGCCGGGATTGATTTTGCCCACGAGAACAACTATTCCCTGATCATTTCCCTGGACTGCGGCATCAAGTCGGCCGATCTGATCCAATACGCCAAAGACCTAGGGATTGACTTTATTGTTTGCGACCACCATCTTCCCGATGAGGAGCTGCCCCCCGCTGTGGCCATTTTAAATCCCAAACAAAAAGATTGCAAATACCCCTATAAAGAATTGTGCGGCTGCGGCGTAGGCTTTAAACTCATTACCGCCCTGTGCCAAACCCTAAAGCTGCCGGAGCAGGCAGCCTTTGAGTATTTGGACCTGGTGGCTACCGCTATTGCAGCCGATATTGTTCCCATCACCGGTGAGAACCGGGTGCTGGCCTATTATGGCCTTAAAAAAGCAAACGTCAGCCCCAATTTTGGCATCAAAGCGCTGAGTCACCTAAGCAATTTTTCTAAAGAACTGCACATCAACAACCTGGTTTTTATTATTGCCCCCCGGGTAAACGCTGCCGGCCGTATGGACGATGCCCGCAAGGCCGTGTTGCTATTTGTGGCCCAATCCTACGAAGAAGCCCTGCACTGGGCCGAAGAGCTCCATGCCGATAACACCAACCGCCGGGAGGCCGATTCAAACATTACCGAAGAGGCGCTCACCATTATAGAAGGCGACGAGGTGTTAAAGAATCGGTCCAGCACAGTACTGTACCAGCCGCACTGGCACAAGGGGGTGGTGGGCATCGTCGCATCGCGGCTGATTGACCACTATTACCGACCCACCATTATATTAACCCAAAGCGGGGATTATGTAGCCGGCTCCGCCCGCAGCGTGTCGGGCTTCAATGTTTACGAAGCCATTCATCAGTGCCGAGACCTGCTGCTGGGCTATGGCGGCCATTTTTACGCAGCAGGAATGACCCTGGACCCAGGCAAGGTAGAGGCGTTTTGCCAAAAATTTGAAGAGGTGGTACAAGCCACCATCCACCCCGAACTGCTGATTCCCGAAATTGTCATTGATGCCGAAATATCGCTGGGCGATATTAAAAAATCTTTCTATGATATTCTTTGCCAGATGGAACCTTTCGGGCCGGACAATCCACGACCCACTTTTATTGCCCGGAAAGTGTACAATACCGGGTGGAGCAAAATTGTAAAAGAAGCCCACCTTAAGTTTTCCATTCATCAAAACGGAACCCGCATGAACGGCATTGGCTTTAATATGGCCGACAAAATGCCCCTTCTGCTGAAGGGCCTGCCCCTGGATCTTGTTTTTAAGATCGAGGAAAACGAATGGAACGGAGAAAAAAGCCTTCAGTTAAAAATTATGGATTGCCGCCTGAGCGAACAACCCGCTGACTAACAGCAATTTAACAGCCGGTTACCAAAAATCTGTCGGCGGCCATCTTTCATCTATCATCTAAAACCCTACCTTTGCGCTCCAAATTTATTTTTAACCAAAAAACAGGGTAATGAACAATTACGAATTGATGGTGATTTTTACCCCCGTGCTGAGCGATGACGAGTTCAAAGCGGCACAGCGGAAGTTCACTACGCTGGTTACCGAAAACGGTGGTCAGATTGTAGCGGAAAATCCATGGGGCCTGAAATCACTGGCGTATCCCATCCAGAAGAAAACCACTGGTTTGTACTGGGTTGTGGAATTTACTGCGTCATCCGACTTCAATGAGAAGCTGAAGATCCAGCTTCTGCGTGACGAGAGTGTTCTGCGTCACATGATTACAAAACTCGACAAATATGCCGTTGAGTACAATCACAAAAAGAGAAGTGGCATACCAACAGGAACCGAAAAAGTACAGGAGGCTTAATCATGGCAAGACCAAATGAGATAAAATACCTGACGGCCATTAAAACCGAAAAGCGTCCCAAGAAATTCTGCCGCTTTAAAAAATATGGCATCCGCTACATCGATTATAAAGATGTAGAGTTCCTGAAAAAGTTTCTGAACGAGCAAGGTAAAATGTTGCCCCGCCGCATTACCGGTAATTCTTTGAAATACCAGCGTAAAGTAAGCGATGCCATTAAAAAGGCCCGCCAAATGGCTTTGTTACCTTATGTAACAGATCTTTTAAAATAGAATTTTTAACCTAACCCCACCATTTCGTGGGAGGACAGTTCCTGCCAATGGCAGGAGTTGGCTAAAACAAACAACATGGAAATCATTTTAATTCAAGACGTTGATAACCTGGGTGGCAAGAACGAGCTGGTAAAAGTTAGAAACGGTTATGCCCGTAACTTTCTGATTCCGCAAGGCCTGGCTGTAGAAGCCAATCCTTCTAACCGCAAGCAACTGGAAGAAAGACTGAAAGTAGCGAAGAAGAAGGAAGACCTGATGCTGGCCCAGATCAACAGCGTTATTGCCAAACTTCAGGAAGCCCCATTAAAAGTGGGCGCCAAAACCGGTACCAGCGGAAAGATCTTCGGAAGTGTTACTTCTTTGCAGATCAGCCGTGCCATCCGTGATCAGAAAGGATATGAGATTGACCGCAAAAAAATCACGATCCCTGAAGAAGTAAAAGAATTAGGTACGTATAAAGCATCTATTGGCTTCAGCAACGGTCAGCATGCTGACGTTGAATTTGAAGTGGTTGCTGAATAATACCCGCAATTTACTCCCAAAGCCCACACCCTAAAGTGTGGGCTTTTTCTTTCTTCGTCCTTCAGCTCGTGGAAATTGCAGACAGAAGCTCGTTTCAAGCCGTGTATGGACCGCCGGAAGCCGCTAATTCCTTGGTGGATCAGCACTCTTCTACTTGGCGTCAGTTGGCCGGAATGTCGTCTGCTGACGCCTACTCCCTGTAACGCAATCGTTTACAAACAACTAAAATTTGATGGCTTTCGGCCGCAACGACATTTTCTTTGGGTGCTAACTATATTGATTTTATTTACCTATATTCGTTACGTCTTGTGTTCTTTCAGTTCTAAAGGCCCTTTGAACGTTTTGTAAAATGTTCATGGTTTCCTGGTGGCTGTAAACACTTTTATTTTTTAAATTTTCTCAAAATGAACATTTACGTAGGAAACCTTAGTTGGGGCCTGAAAGATCAGGATCTGGCCAACTTGTTTACACCATTCGGTGAAGTAGCATCTGCTAAAATCGTTATGGACAAATTCACACAACGCAGCAAAGGATTTGGCTTTGTTGAAATGCCAAATGATGAGCAGGCACAAGCAGCCATCGCCCAGCTAAACGGCAGCGATGTGGAAGGCCGGAACCTGGTTGTTAATGAATCCCGTCCCAAAGAAGGCGGCGCCGGAAACGGTGGCTTTAAGAAAAAAAGCTTTGGCGGCGGTGGCGGCGGCTTTAAAAAAGGCGGCGGCTTCGGCGGCGGCAACCGCAACGGCGGTGGCGGCTACAACCGTGGCGGCGGCGGATACAGAGATAGTTACTAATCCAGCATAATCAAAAGTTTTCGAAAGTCCCGGCAGGGACTTTTTTATTTTTGGGAATAAGGTTTGCAATAGTTAAACAAAAAAGAATGTTTATTCCCATCGGCGATGACAACCGGGACCGGCAGCTCACCCCCTTTATCAATTATGCCTTAATTATACTAAACATTGTTGTCTTTGTTTTCTTGCAAAACATGGGAAGCAACATCCACTTCACCTATGCCTATTCCACCGTACCCGGCGAAATTTTATCCGGCCACGATATTGTTACCGGCTCCCAAATTTTAATCGATCCCTATACCAAACAAAGGTTTGAATTACCTGGTTTGCAACGCACCGATATCCCTGTGTATCTCACCCTCATCACGTCCATGTTCATGCACGGCGGCGTGGCGCACATAGCGGGGAATATGCTGTTCCTGTGGATTTTTGGCGACAACCTCGAAAACGACATGGGGCATTTTAATTACCTTATCTTTTATTTGCTTTGCGGCGTGATTGCAGGCTTGTGCCATGTGTTTACTACCGCTTTTTTTGGACACAACTTACTGATTCCAAGTCTTGGGGCGTCCGGCGCCATTTCGGGTGTGCTGGGCGGCTATACCCTGCAGCACCCCGGCCGCCGCGTTCACCTTTGGTTTTTGCTGGGCATCATCTCCGTGCACGCCATTATAGCGGTGGGCTTGTGGTTTTTCTTTCAAATCGTCAACAGCATGGGCGCTTTGGGCGGAGATGAGGCCGGCAGCGTGGCTTATGCCGCCCACATTGGCGGCTTTATTGCCGGCTTTATCCTGGTGAAAATGTTTGTGCGGAAAAAGCGTGTTTTAGCAAACAAACGAAAAACGTTTTGGTAACACTTCTATCTCAAAATGGCTGCCGCTTAAATATTCCCCATCCATGTGGGCGGATAAGACAAATTTTGAAACGATCCTGATTTTAGACGTATGGCGGTATTGGATAAACGGCAGTCCCACGTGCTCACCTTTCTCCATCACCGGTAAGTAACGGATCCGCTTAAACGGCGATATTTCTCCCACAATGTTTACGTCCAGCAAGCCATCGGTAAGCGAGGCCCTGGGCGCCACATGGAAACCGCCGCCGTAACGCCGGGCATTGGCCACGCTGATCATAAAACAGTTCTGCACCAAGGTTTCGTCGGGCATGTGCAGCACGCAGGGCTTTTCCTGATACCCCACAATATGCTTTAAAATGGAAAGCAGGTACGAACCCTTTCCCGCCCGTTTCTTTTTGCCCAAAAGATCTTTTACAATGGCGCCGTCAAAGCCAAAGCCCACGCCGTTGACAAATAGCTTTCCGTTGCAAATGCCGGCGTCGATTTTTAGGG
>JAEVYV010000123.1 GCA_023392575.1 Bacteroidota bacterium
AAGCCCGGGAGGTATTGATTGCAATGTTCCTACACAGTGGATCGAACCAACCAAAAGTTTTTACTGCAGGACTTCGCTCCCCTAAATGCCGGGCATCAGGAACGGTTCCGTGAACCTGAAGGAATGCTGCCCTGCTCCTCTCCCAAGCCGGATGCCCCCAATCCAATTCATTCCTTTGTATCTTCATCCACTTATTATGAAGAAAATTGCCGTTGCCATTACCGGTGCCAGTGGATCCATGTATGCAAAATTGTTGCTGCAAAAGCTTGTCCAACTAAAAGAACAGTTGGCGGAACTCTCCATTGTCATGACCGACAATGCCCGCCTGGTGTGGCAGACCGAACTGGATGACGACACGTACAACAGCTTTGAGGCACGGTATTTTTCTACCAAAGATTTCAAAGCGCCATTTGCTTCCGGCTCCGCCAAATACGATGCCCTCATCATCATTCCCTGTTCTATGGGAACGTTGGGAAGAATTGCCTCGGGCATTTCCAACGACCTCATTTCAAGAGCCGCCGACGTGATGCTCAAAGAACGAAAAACGCTGATCTGCGTCATTCGCGATACTCCGTACAACCTGGTGCACATCCGCAATATGGAAACGGTAACACTGGCCGGCGGCATCATCTGCCCCGCCTCTCCTTCGTTTTACAGCAAGCCCCAAAACATGGAGCAAGCCGTACAAACCGTGGTTGACCGCGTTATTGATTTGGCGGGGCTAACCAACGCTTCCTATCGTTGGGGAACAAACGAATGATCCTCACATAAACGCTAAAACACCTGGGGCAATTTGGGGTAGTCTAATTTGTCAGCTTTCCGCCGGCATTCACCCAGTCCACAATTTTCTGCCGGTCGGCAGTGGACAAGGGGTCTCTTGGTGGTTGGGGCATTTGATCGGCTGTACCCGCCAGGTCCACGGCGCGGACCTTAATGCGGGCCGCTTGCGCCACAATGGTGCAATTGTCTGAAAAATTCAGTCCGTTCTGCGGATAGGCGCCGGCATGGCAGCCACTGACCGCGCAATTTGCCTGAAGCACCGAACGCACGGCCGCAAACAAGGCGCCCGGTGTTCCCGAACAATTTCCGCTCGGAGGCGGATTATTGCCTCCTCCGCTGCCGCCGCTGTCCGGACCATCATTGCTTTTGCTGCAGGAATATCCAATCAATAGAAGTGAACCCAGGGTGAGCAGTGCATATACTTTTCTCATATGGCTTTTTCTTTTGAATACGGAAAAACAAAAAGCCGGTTGCTTGAATACGCATAAAAAAAGCGGAACTCAGTTCCGCTTTTTAAAATGGGAAGCTGCCTGCTTCCTCTGAAGCTTGTTATGCTTTACCAAACTGCTTGCGAATCAGGTTCAACGCACTGCCGGCCTTAAACCATTCGATCTGCTGTTCGTTATAGGTATGATTTAATTTGATCTTGTCGGTTTTGCCATCGGCATGTGTCAATACAGCCGTCAACTGCTTGCCCGGTGCAAAATCAGTCAGTCCGGTAATGTCAATGACATCGTCTTCCTGAATTTTGTCATAATCGTCCTTATTGGCAAAGGTCAGCGCCAGCATACCTTGTTTTTTCAGGTTGGTTTCGTGAATGCGGGCAAAGCTTTTGACAATAATGGCCCGAACGCCCAAATGCCGGGGTTCCATTGCTGCGTGTTCTCTGGACGAACCTTCGCCGTAGTTTTCGTCACCGACCACTACAGAACCCATACCAGCAGCCTTGTAAGCTCTTTGCGTGGCCGGAACCGGTCCGTATTCGCCGGTCAACTGATTTTTTACGCTGTCCGTTTGGTTGTTGAAATAGTTCACCGCACCAATCAACATGTTGTTGGAGATGTTGTCCAGGTGCCCGCGGTATTTCAACCATGGTCCGGCCATTGAAATATGGTCGGTGGTGCATTTTCCTTTTGCTTTGATCAGCAGTTTTAACCCGGTGAGGTCCTTGCCATCCCACAAGGGGAAGGGGCTCAATAACTGCAGGCGCTGCGAATCGGGGCTGACCACCACTTTCACACCACTGCCGTTTTCAGCAGGGGCCTGATAACCCGGATCATCTACAGAAAACCCCCGCGGAGGCAGTTCGTAGCCCGTGGGTTCATCCAGCATCACTTCTTCGCCGTTTTCGTTCACCAGCTTGTCTTTCAAAGGGTTGAAGGAAAGACGTCCGGCAATGGCGTAAGCCGTCACGATTTCGGGGCTGGCCACAAAGGCATGGGTGGAGGCCAGGCCGTCGTTGCGCTTGGCAAAGTTTCTGTTGAAAGAAGTCACGATGGTATTCTTTCTGGTCGGATCGTCAATATGACGGGCCCACTGACCGATACAGGGACCGCAGGCATTGGCCAATACCACCCCGCCGATCTCGTCAAACGTTCCCAGGTAGCCGTCTTTTTCAATGGTGAACCGAACGAGTTCGGAACCAGGTGTAACCGTAAATTCACTCCTGGTTTTGAGGTTCTTGGATTTGGCCTGCGCGGCAATGGAAGCAGAGCGGCTGATGTCTTCGTAAGAAGAGTTGGTGCAGGAACCAATCAGGGCCACTTCCACTTCATCGGGCCAGCCATTGGCGGCAACGGCCTCCGCCATTTTCGAAATGGGGGTGGCCAGGTCTGGGGTGAACGGACCGTTTACATGCGGTTCCAGTTCGCTCAGGTTTATTTCAATTAACTGGTCGTAATATTTTTCGGGGTTGGCATACACTTCGGCATCCGGACGCAGATATTCTCTCACATGGTCTGCCAGGTCGGCCACAGAAGCCCGGTCGGTAGCTTTTAAATAGCCGGCCATTTTTTCATCATAGGCAAACAAAGAACAGGTGGCCCCGATCTCCGCCCCCATGTTACAAATGGTGGCCTTACCGGTACAGCTCAGGCTGTCGGCGCCTTCGCCAAAATATTCCACAATAGCACCGGTGCCGCCTTTTACGGTAAGGATGCCCGCAACTTTTAAGATCACATCTTTCGGAGAAGTCCAGCCGTTCAGTTTACCGGTTAGTTTCACCCCGATCAGTTTCGGCATTTTCAGCTCCCAGGGCAGGCCGGCCATTACGTCCACGGCATCGGCCCCACCCACACCAATGGCAATCATACCCAAACCGCCGGCATTGGGTGTATGCGAATCGGTACCGATCATCATCCCACCGGGGAAGGCATAGTTTTCCAGCACCACCTGGTGAATGATACCGGCGCCGGGTTTCCAGAAACCAATGCCATATTTGTTGGAAATAGAAGAAAGGAAATCATACACTTCCCGGTTGGTGTCAATCGCCGTGTTCAGGTCCTGCTCGGCGCCCTGCTTGGCTTGTATGAGGTGGTCGCAGTGAACCGTAGAGGGAACCGCTACTCTTTCGCGGCCGCAGGTATCAAACTGCAGCAGCGCCATTTGGGCGGTAGCATCCTGCATGGCCACACGGTCAGGCGCAAAATCAACATAATCCTTGCCCCGCTCATAGGCTTTGGTAGCCGGTTTAAAACTGTGGGCATAAAGGATTTTTTCGGCTAAGGTCATAGGGCGGCCCAACAGGTTTCGGGCAGCTTGAACTTTGGGGGGTAATTCGCTGTAGACTTTCTTTATCAGATCCAGATCAAAAAGCATATACGGGTTTTTTAGGAAAATACAGTACAGCCATGCCATACTGTTTAAAGTGCTGCGAAGTTACTTAAAAACGTCTTAAGAATAACCCCGGCCGTTATCCGGTTTCAGACAAAAAAATTAAATTAGCAAAATGAAGCGGTTCAAAGACTTTATTGAATGGCAGGCCTTTGGTGTTTGTACCGCCATTGGCAACCGGTTGGGCATCGCTACCAGCCGCATCCGCATGTGGTTTATGTATATTTCGCTGCTGACGCTGGGCTCACCCATCATCGTTTATGCCATACTGGCTTTTTGGATGAATATAAAGCGGTACATGCTGGCGGCCCGAAGAAACCCCTTACGGTATTTGTAAGCAATTTCGACTGCTTGTTCTGCAGCAGCAAAAGCAAAATGTCCCTTGTTTTTTGCAAGGGACATTCAGTTGAACTATATCTATTCCGACATTTATTTCTTGATGATCTGCTGATGGTAATCTTTATTTCCTGTTTGTATGCGCAGGTAATAGATTCCCCGGCTCCAGCGGGCACTGCTTATTTTCTGCCCACGGCCAATGGCCTGCCTGCTTATTAATGCTCCTTTTTCATCGTACACGAAAAGCCGTCCCTGGCTTACACCTTTGGGCAGATCAACCGCAAAGTGATCCTGCACGGGATTGGGATACACTCTGATCCCCTCTTCCTTTGCTTCAACCACCTGAACCAGGGAATAGGTAAACTTTCCGTCCCGGTCTGTTTGTTTTAGGCGATAATAAACGGTACGGCCAGCCGCCTCCAAATCCGAATAACTATACCTTGTAACGGCATTGCTATTGCCCTGCCCGGCAATGATCTTTATGTCCTTAAAACTGATGCCGTCGTAGCTGCGTTCCACCGTGAAATACTCATTGTCCACCTCTTGCGCTGTTGCCCAGTGCAACTCCACGCTGCCATTTATTTCCTTTGCAGTAAAATACAGCAGCCTTACAGGCAAAGAGGAAGAAAGCGTGACCGAACCCGATGCAACGGTGGTTGTTTGGTACACCGGCGCTGCCGCCCCGTTATACTCAAACACACCGAAATAATAGGTTTTGTTGACCGCAAGTCCGGTAACGGTAACCGTGCTGCCGGAACCAGAGTACACCACATACTCGCCGGCCGCTATTTGAGCGCCGCTTTGAAAGAGGGAGTTTGCCGGATATACGCTCAAATCAGCCGGAGCCGCGGTTAAGGCACTGCCCTCTTTCATCACCACCAGGCGTCCGCTGCCGTTCCCTTTGGTCCAACTTAGTGTTAGCTGGTTGGTACCGGCAATGGCATTGACCGTTGTAGCGGGCAGCGAAGGAGCAAAGGTTGTTCCTGTAGCAGCGGTTAACACCGAAGAAGTGAGGTAGCGGATAAGGCTACCCGTACCATTGTATTCGTACACGGCAAAATGATAGGTGGTTGACGGAAGCAAATTGGTCAGATCCACACTGCTGCCGGCGCCGTTGTACACAATATACTGTCCTTCGCCCAAATCCGTACCCATCCCAAAGGCTGCATTGCCCGTATAACTGACAGCATTGGCGGGCACAAAGGAAACAGCGCTTCCCTGCTTCATGACCACTATTCTTTTTTCGCCGTTGCCGTTAGCCCAGTTGAAGGTAAACTTATTGCCCTCTACACTGCTTGCCGTGGGATTGGTAGCCGCTACAGTGGGAACGGTGGCACCCGGCACATCCGGGGTGGTGAAGGCGTAAGTACCGGGAGCCGTGCGCAGGTAAGCCGGCTGGCTGGAACCGTTGAATTCAAAAGCACTGAGATAGTACGTTGTATTGGGCTGAAGATTGGTTACCGTAAAGGGCCAGGTGCCACTGCCGATCGCTACCACATAATTACCATCGCTGATCAGGGAAGACGCGGCGCCAAAAGAGGTGCTGGCATTGTACTTAACAAGATCCTGGGGAGCTATGCCTACAGGAGCCCCTTGTTTCATTATAAAAATCGAAGAAGCCCCATCGCCCCTGGCATAATTTACCGTAGCCTGGGTTGCCTGCAAACCACTAATGCTGGTAATGGTTGTTTGCAAAACAGGCCAAAACACGGTAGAAGCACTTGTGGCCAACCACGAACTGGAAAGATAATCTGGTTTTCCGTCGGGGCCCACGTTATATTCATAGATGGCAAAATGGTAGGTGCTGGCCACTTCCATATTCGTAAGGTCCACATTGTTCGCTATTCCATCGTACACCACATACTCTCCCGCCCCCAATTCTTGGCCCTGCCCAAAGGCGGCCTTGGCCGTATAGCTCAGTCCATCCACGGGCCGGGCTGTTACTGCACCGCCTTTTTTGGCAACCACAATCCGCCGGGCTCCGCTTCCATTTGTCCAGATCAGACGGAACGAAGTGCCTTCGGTAAACGCAGTCCAGGGACTGGTGGAGGCGGCTGTTGGTTCCAGGGGCACAGTGAAACTGATGGTGGCTCCGGCTGCCGAATACACCGGCGACTGGCTGCCGTTGAATTCATAGATAGAAACATGATAGGTGGTGCCAGGCTGAAGTTTGTTGACTGTAAACTGGCTGCCATTCATTCCCCAGTACATGGAGTAGTTGCCGGGACTGAGCACAGTTCCTTCACCAAAATTGGAATTACCCGGATATTTTGTAAGGTCTGCCGGCACCGCATCCACTGCACTTCCTGCCTTCATAATTACCATGCGGTAGGTGCCGTTGCCCGGAGTAAATTTAATGGTGGCGCTGCTGCCGGTAATGCCTGTAGCACTGAGACCGGAGCTAATGACGGTGGGGGTTGTGGCGGCACTTCCGCTTTTAACGGCATAGCTGCTGGTGAGGTAATAAGTATTGCCGGCATTGTCTACATCATACTCATAAACACGGAAATGATAAACCGTATTGGCTTCCAGGTTGGTTACGTTTATGCCCGTACCGTTGGTGGCGGCCACAACAAATTCGCCGGGTGCTATTTCCATACCGCTGCCAAAAACGGCGTTGGCGGAATAGCTCACTCCATTTACCGGCACAGCTGTAACCGGAGCTTCTTTTTTGGCAATGAATAAACGACGGCTTCCGTTCCCTACCGTCACGTTAATGGTAAAGCTGTTTCCTTCCACATAATTAAAACCCGGAGCCGTAGGCGCCACTGTTGGCCCCTGGAAAGTAGTGGCCGAAAACACCGCTGCCGGTTTTGCATGCACGGGAGAGATATTGCCGTTGTATTCGTAAACGGCAAAATGATAGGTGGTGTTGGGCTCAAGGTTTTTTACCAGGGCAGATGTGCCGCTGCCTTTGTACACCACAAAATTGTCTGTGCCGATTTTGGTACCGCTGCCAAACACACCGTCTCCGTTGTAATAATTGATCAAATCTGTTGGATCGGCCGAAACGGCTGCGGTCTTTCGGGCTATTACAAGGCGGCCGTTACCGTCGCCCTTAGTCCATCCAAGCGTCAGGCTGTTGCCGGTGGCCGCCGCAAGAAAAATATTACTGGTTTGCACGGCGGGAACGGTCACCGTACTTTGGCTGCCGCTTAAAGGCAGATTCAGGTATTGCGTGCCGCTGCCGGTACCGTTGTATTCAAAAACAGCCACATAATAAATGGTTCCCGGTTTAAGGTTGGCAACAGTATAACTGCTCCAGGAAAACCGTCCCACAACAAATTCGCCAAGCGCTGTTTCACCAGAGAGGCCAAAGCCGGTACCGGTTGTTCCAAAATTGGAGTTGGCATTGTATTCAACGCCATTTACGGGAGTACTGACTACCGGCGCACCCTCCCTCATAACAACAATCCGGTTGGCCCCATTTCCGGCAGTAAAATTTACCGTGAAACGGGCGCCGTCCAGGTCTTTAAAACCAAGGTTGCTGGCCGGTACGGTTGGCGCTGCGGCCGAAGCAATCATATCAATCAATAGAGCAATAAAAAAGAGCGTAGAATTCTTCTTCATAAAGTTGGTTAAGGTGAAAGAATAAAGGCTTATCAACGCAAGGGTGACAAAGGCGGCTGGTGCGCAGGAAATAAATCCCCACTAAGGGATTTCGTACACCTGGCAAACTCATTGCCCACCCGGCCGTTGTGCATTACCGGCTGCGAAAATATCGGGCAGGTATTTTTGTAAAAGTGTAAAGCCGGCTGAGTTGAAAAAAGGGAAGCATTAACAGTAAAATTACCTGCATTAATTGTACCGGCGACAAGCAGATCGGGCAGGCTTAACAGGAAGGGATAAGTGAAGAAACAAGATGGCCTGCATGGGGAAGAGCTTCCCGATGCAGGCCATTTTAAAACCACCAAACAACAACCTTATTCGCTAAGCGGAAAGGGAGTCGGTCCTTTATACTTTACAAAAAAAGACAGCCAGATGGTCCGGGACAAACGCATCAGGTACGGCTGCAATGCAATTAATAAGAAGGCATTGAAACCAATCCACCAGAAAAAGCGGTTATCGCTTAGAGACAAGCCAACAAATACCCACCAGGCAATAAAACTCGCAACCGACACCGCTACGGCCAGTGCATAACTCACATATCCGGTTCCATAATAAAAAGAAGGTTCGATCTCCATGCGCTGTCCGCATACAGAACAGGTTTCGTGCATTTGCATAAACCCCTTGCTGTAGGAGTGCTTTTGTTTGAACATATCTCCCTGGCGGCACCGGGGGCATTTTAATTGCCACAAACTTACCAGCAGGGAGCGGTGCTTATGTATTCCATCGTTTTCCATAACCCAAAAATTATACTGCAAAGCTAACCAGAGCCTCATCCTTATCAGGTGACTTTCCTCACCCAAAAACAAGATGTTTGTTATAAATGGCTGATGATGATCAGAAAAATTTTTCCTCAATTGATCGGGATCAAACAAGTAAGGTTACCATTGAGGCTTTGACAAAAGCAGGTAGTTGTTATCTGCCTATCGATGTAAATGCAGATTGTTCATCGATAATTATAAGGCTGCTAGGAAATGCCAGCTGACAACTGCGCTTAGAGGGTAACCCTCATTTTTCTCCTGTCAGTCCTGCTTTGCCATGCACTACTGGGCTATGATTTGTTCTACTCCAATTTATTATGCTCGTCAAATTGTTGGCAGTGCTTTTGAGCCAAGTCAATCAACTCTTTAGTTTTTGTCGAATTGTTATACTCGTAGTAGATGTTTCTTTTATTGTCCAATATTTCTTTCTCTAAATTGAACATGTCAACAGTAATTTCTCTTTTCTTTTCATTCGCTATGAAAAGAAAGTCTTGAAAAACAGAATGGTCCACATACTGAGACATAATTAGGGTGTCCGATTTCCCCCGCTGTTTCACAATTTCATAATAAGTCGGTGGCTTAATTTCTTCTGTATCAATTATGTGCTGGTTTGAATAGAAAAAAATCAAAGGGTCATCTCGCTCAACCCAAATTTCATGGTAAGCCTTGCAATAAGAAAACTTTCTCAAAAACGT
>JAEVYV010000125.1 GCA_023392575.1 Bacteroidota bacterium
CCACAGAATGATGCCGGTAATCAGAATGAAAAGAAAAACTAACGTAGATATTCCGACGATGTATTTACCGGCGCCTTTTTCGCTGCCCAGCAGCCAGCGGTGCAAGGCAAACACCTGGTAAAAAAACGTTTCCCGGTAACTGTATTTTTCTAACACCGCTCCCGTATAGGGGTTGACAAAAATGGTAAACCCGGGCTGTTTGGGCGGGGCTGCCGGTTTGCTCTCTAGGCTTTGGGCCTTGGGGGCCGGGGCTTTTTTTTGAGGAAAGCCAACCGAGACTTCCACGGAGCGGTTGGACGCTTCGTACCATTTTACCCCGTTGATCTTTGCTTCGGGGTACTGGGTCTTTACGTTTTGCACCAGCAGGTCCAGGGAAAGCTTGCCGGAACCCACCTATACTTAATAACGTTTTTTGTTCCAAGCCATTTGCAGGTCTTTTTCAAAAACCAAAACGGCGCCGGTAAGGCAGCACAGCAGAATCACCAGGCCGGCTGCCAGGCTGAGGTATAAGTGGATGCGGCGAAAGAATAGCTTCATAACAATCAGTAGTAGGTACAAAAAAAGGCAAAACAGGTGGCTTTGCCTTTTTACAAAAATCTTGTTTAAAATTTATACGAGACCGTGGCCACAAATTGCCGGGGCGGTATGGGGTTGATGCTGTAGTTTTCGTGAACATAATAGTTCAGCACATTGGCCAGGTTGGAGATTTTTGCCAGCACCGATATGTTTTTATAACAGTAACCCGCACTCAAATCAACCGTGCTGTAGCCCGACACCGGGATCATTCGGGAAAAATTTTGCGCCTGTCCTACGGTGTTGTTCCACCCGCCTATCCGGTCGCCAATATAGTTGAACAAAGCGCCGATTTTAAAACCTTTTAATCCGGATTGCTGAAAGGTGTAAAACACACTGGCATTGGCCGTATGTGCCGGGTTGTTGACCAGTCTTTCGCCTTTGATAAAGCTGCCCATTGTGGTGTCGGTTTGGGTATAGCGCATATAGTTGTAACTATAACCGGCCATAATGGACAGGCCGGCTACGGGCTGGCTGGCCAGATCCAGCTCTATGCCATCGCTGGTGGTTTGGCCGCTTAGGATTTTGATCGACGTGTTGTTGTTGGGCGTGCCGTCCTTTAGATAGGGGGCTGTTTGGGCCAGGTTGTTGTTTACAATGCGGTACAGGGTCAGGTTGGCCGATAGCCGTCCCTTAAAGAAATCGTTTTTGACACCTACTTCGTACTGATCGATGATGGAGGGTTTTACCGCCCGGCCATCCGCATCCTGACCGGTGTTGACCACAAACGAATTGGCATAGCTGGCAAAGACAGAAGTGGCAGGCAGCGGTTTGTACACCAGCCCCACCCGGGGCGAAAAGGCCTTATCGTTGCGGGTAGCGCCTTTGGTTTGGGCATCGGTAAGCAAATTGGTGGAATCGATGCCCAAGGTTTGCACGTACGACCAACGAACGCCGGCCAGTACATTGAACCGGGGAGAGATTTTTACCAGATCCTGCACATAAGCGCCAAGGCGGTTGATGGGGGCTTCTCTTCTTCTGATTCGGGTGGCTTCCGGCATGTCGGTTCTTTGGAGGTACTTGCCGTCGTCCAGGATGTTGATCTTGTCATAACTATTGGCGGGCAGCCCGGCTACAGCTGGAAAACTAAAGTCGTAATTGCGGGTGAACGACCTGTCGGCGTCAACGCCGGCCAGCAGGGTGTGTTCCAAAGATTTTGTTTTGAATTTTCCGGTCAAATTCACCTGGCTTGCATAATAGGTTTCTTCCTGATCAATTTTGCCCAGGGGCCGGGTCCAGTCGCCATTGGCCAAAGCCTGTATGCGTTCGGTGGAAAAATAATCTCTTTGATACAGCTGGTAGGAGGCCGAAGCATCCAGGGTCCAGGTATCCGTAAACTTATGTTTTAAAGAAGCCGTTGTGGTGGTTTGCTGGGTGGTGTTATAGCTCCACAAAGCACCTAAAAATTTAGAGCGGGGCAGATCGGGAATTTTGGTGTTGTCCAGCGAGCCAATGCCAAAGTCGGGGGTGAATTGGTGTCTCAGGTAATCGCCTTCCAGCAAAACTTCGGTGCGTTCGCCCAGCTTAAACAACAGGGAAGGGTTGATGTAATAACGCTTGGAGCTGACCCGGTCCCGGTAGCTGTTGGCGCTTTCAAAACTTCCGTTTACCCGGTAGGCGATTGAGGCGCTAACGGGGCCATACAGGTCAAACGAAGGCTTGTACAGGTCGTAGCTGCCCAGCCGCATCGATACTTCGCCGCCAAAGCGGAATTTGGGCTGTTTGGTAACCAGGTTTACCACACCGCCGGGCGCCACCTGCCCATACAAAATGGCGGCGCTGCCCTTCAGCACTTCTACTTTTTCCAGCGAACTTATTTCGGGCATCACCCCCGAATTGATCCGAAACCCGTTTTTAAACAGGTTGGTGCTGGAAAAGCTATAACCGCGGGCCGCAAAACCTTCCTGCACATTGCCGCGGGTGGTGGTGAGGTAGACCCCGTTTACGTTTTTAATCACATCACCCAGGCGCTGGGCCTGCTGGTTGCGGAGGGTGCTTTGCCCGATAACCATGATGCTTTGGGGTAGGTCCAGGGGGTTGATGGCTACCTTTCCTACCGAAACCGTTTTTTCGTTCAGGGTTTTGCGGGAGGAAATGGTGACTTCGGAGAGTTTTTTTGAATTTTCAGCCAGGGTTATGTTCAGGGTAACGATTTGATCTTTTTTGATTTCCACGGTTCTCTCCTGGCTGGTCAGTCCCACCAGGGAGATTTCCAAGGTGTACCTGCCTTCCTTCACCCGCAGGGAAAAACTGCCTTGTTCGTCGGTAGTGGTCACCCGGTTGGTGCCTTTTACGGAAACGGTAACATAGGCCGCCGGCTGATGATCGGTAGTGGTGATCTTGCCCGAAACAGTCCCCATGGGCGACTCCAATTCTGCATAAAGGGGCAAATCCATAAGGGCCAGACCGGTTTGCGCCATGCCATTCAATCCCAAGGCCAGAAACGACAGTATAAAAAATCTTCTCACAGTTCTAATTTTTTGCAAAGAGAGAAGAATCAGGTTTTTTTATTATGCCGCATTGGGAAATGCATTTACGGAAGAGGAAAAATCTCTCTGTCAAAACCATTTTTTTCTTGCAACGCATTAAAAATCAAACTTTATCCTTCCCCGGATGCCCCATTCGGCTACATCGGGATGGTTGAGGTAGGTAAAGCGTTTTACCAGATCGAGGCGCAACAGCTTGAAAATATTTCCCACGCCGATGCTGCCTTCCACATAAGGCCCGTCGTTAAGGGCAAACGTGGTGGCCAGCCCGTTTTCGTTGGTTGGGAAATGATAGAGGGCTGGATTTTTTTCGGGATCGTTTTCATTTCTGATGCCGCCGTACAAAACCTTGGCCGAAACGATTTCTCTTAAGTTCAGTTTCTTCAGCAAAGGCAGGCGGTTGAAAATAAAACCATTGAAGTGGTGGTCCACATTCAGGCTCACATATTGATCGCTGGCAAATTCCAAAAAGTTCATCAGGTTATACGAATTCAACTGATAGGCATAGGTTTGGTTGGCCCGGTGGATGGACAACAGCGGATAGGGCAGTTGCCCCCAGGTATACCCGCCTTCCAGCACCACATCGCTGTAGCCCAACTGCGAGAGGTAAACCCTTTTTTCTATGGAGGCATTGAGCTTGTCGTAATTGTATTCCCCGCCCAGCACTCCTTTCACGCCTTTTGTATAGCGCAGGGTGAAAATGGGGTATTTGTTGATGATGGGAATTCTGTAAAGCTTGCCCTGATAAAACTGCTCGTTTGGCGCATAGCGCAACTGCGCGGATAGTTCCGAAGTGGTTAGGTTGGGAATGGTTTCCAGTTGCTGTTCCTTTCCTCTTAGGTAGGTAATGGCCCCGGCCGGCGTTTGTTTCCAGTTTTTAAATCCAATGGAGTAGGACAGGCGGTTTTGAAATTCTTTTACATAGTCCAGGCGGTAAATATCGTTGTAGAGCCATTTGTCGTTGTTCCCGCGTTTAAAAGAAAGCAGCAAATTGTCTTCCTGAACAAACTGCAGCTCCTGCCCCGGTATTTTGGTTTCCCGCTGGGCGCTGGCCCGAATGTAGTTTAGGGGAAAAGAGTAAATGGATTTGTTGTTCAGTGAATAGGTAAAGGAAAGAAAGCCCTTCCATTTTTTGTCTCTGAAGCCATACGCCCCATAGGTTTCAACGTACAGGCGCTTGCTTAGGTTGGGCGTGGTGCGGCCACCAAAGCGCAGGCGAAAGCCCTCTACCGGGTTCCAGCTATAAAAAGTACTGGCCGGGCCAATTTCAAACTGGCCAAAGCTTTTATATCCGGCTAAAAATATGGTGGCCACATCCATAAAGCGCTTAAACGATTTCATGTTTCGCAGGCTGTCGATGTTTTGGTAGGTTTTGGCTTCGGCCTCGTTTAGCGGTTCGTGCCGGTGGCTTAGCCAGAAACTGTCGCTGCGGTAGGGGTGGGCAAGGGCCGGCGTTTCATAAAAAGCCTCATCCCGCGGCTGGTTGATCTTATAGTTTTTGTAGGAGACGGTGCGTTCGCCGTACACTCCACCCTTCTTTTTGGAAATACCCAGTTCGCTGATGACGTCTGATTTAACCAGGTGATAACGCTCGTCCACAGCATTTTTTTCAAAAGCCTGATGAATCTGCATGCTTTTGACCCAGTTCAAATTGATGTTGGGGCTGATGGTCATGTCCAGCTTCTGCACGGCATAATTGCTGTCCAGGGTAATGAACATGGTGCCGCGGAACAAAAAGTCGTTGGTGTTGCGGGGGGTAAAATACATCTTCACCAGCTTTTTGCCCGATTCGTCCACCACCGTATCGCGGATGAAAAACATGTAAAAGGTGGGAGCCATGTCGGCAATGGGACTTAAAAACTGGTTGGTGAATAAGGAAATATTGTTGTCGTAAACATTTACGTCCTCATACAACCGTTTCAGGTAGGAGCTCACTCCGTTGCTGTCGATAAACTCGCCAAAGTTTACCCGCTTTTCTCCTTCTACCACCGTCTTGGTTTTTTTGGGGTCTTTTTGAAAATAATGCGAACTAAGCCTTTCTTGCAAGTATACCGGCGTCAGGGCCTTGCCCTGCACCTTGGTGGTATCGGTATTTTCAAAAAGGAAGCGGTAGTTTTTAAGCAGTTTGCTTTTGGCCAGGTTCTCCGAGGGGCGGCTCAGGGCCAGTTGTATTTTTTCGTACTGCTCGTATTCTACATAGTCATAGTTCTCCGGCTTGTTTTTGTCTTTGTTGTCGATCACCCTTCTAATGAGTTCAACGGCCGGGTTATTTTTGTTGCTGTATTTTATTTTTTTCTTGCTCTTGATCACAACGGCATTCAGGTCCTTGGCCGCGTCCAGGCGGAGCTCCACGGTAAGGCTTTGCTCCCTGCCGGGTTGCAAGGCAACAGCCGTGGTTTTATAGCCGATGTAGGAAACCTGTAGTTCTTTAAAACTACGTTCTGTGCTGATCTCAAATCGCCCCAGGGAATCGGCCGTTGCACCATGTCCTTTTTCAAAATAGACGCTGGCAAACGGAATCGGAAGCCGGGTATCGGCATCAATAACGATGCCTTTAACCGTTGTTCTTTGGGCCGAAACTATGCTGCTGGCCAGCAGCATAAAAAAAAGAATGATGCTTTTTATACGTTTTAGGTGTTTGTTTGTGTTCATTATTCTCGTTTTACCTTCTCCACTCCGTTGGTTAGCAATCGGGGCAATGAAAAATTGGCGCAAAGCTATGAAGACACCCCGTGTTCAAACGTTGACACTTGATAAGAAAACTTCTTGATAAATATCAATGTTTTTAGATGCAAAGATTCAACCTTCAAAAGCCAAAGACAAGACCTATGGCCATGAACTGAGAAATGCCCTGAATCAACTGAAACTCCTACGCAGAAAGCATCTGCGGCACTGTTGTGCTGCGCATCTGTGGGCTTGAACCCGAAAACTTAACGAACAGAAGAGCTAAGGAAACGGCATCTTTGCCGCTTAATTTTTGCAATGCCGTTCCCCTTGGAATTAAAAACCTTTTGCCTGCATGGCCAGTCTTTTGAGCTTTTTGTCCCGGAACCGGAAGCCGTCCGCAAAACCTATCTGCAGGGGGGAACGGGCTTTCCTTACTGGTCACAGGTATGGCCGGCGGCCCAAGGGCTGGGAGCATTTTTGCTTCAACACCGGCAGTATATTCAAAACAAACACGTGGCAGAACTGGCGGCCGGCCTGGGTTTGCCTTCACTGGTGGCAGCCCGCTATGCCCGTACGGTACGTTGCAGCGATTATGTAGCCGAAGCCGTACATGTGGTCCATCGCTCGGCCGCACACCACCGCCTGCACAATTTTTCTGCTGAACGGCTGGATTGGCGGGCCCTTCCCCAAACGCTGGACGTAGATGTATTGCTTTTAAGCGACATTAATTACGAGCCCGAAGCCTTTGCCCTTCAATGGGAGTTGGTCCATCGTTTTTTGCAAAAAGGGACTACCGTCATCCTAAGCACCCCCCAGCGGCTGATGGCTAGGGAATTCATTACGCCTTTGTTGTTATGGTGTAGGCATCAAACAGAAATCGTTGTGCCTCATACCGGCAAAGAAGTGCCCATCAGCGTTTTGGTGCTGCAGCAGGATTAGCGGAGTTTTGGTTTTTTGCAGGAAACAAGGCAATTTGCTACAATGAGTGTATTACAGGTAGCAGGCATCGGCAGAAAAGAAGGAGAGGCGTTTACCCTAAAAGACATCAGCTTTACCCAACATTCGTTTCAAAAAATAGCCATTGCCGGGGCAACAGGATCGGGCAAAACCACCCTGTTAAAAATCATTGCCGGACTGGTGCAGCCAAGCGCCGGAGACGTTTTTTTTGAAGGCCAGCGAATCGAGGGGCCGGAAGAAAAGCTCCTTCCCGGCCATCCCGCCATCGCTTACCTCTCACAGCATTTTGAATTGCGAAACCACTACCGGGTGGAAGAGATTTTGCAGATGGCCTGCCAACTGCCCGAAGCCGAAGCGACCCTGGTTTACGAGGTTTGCCGGATTGATCATCTGCTGAAGCGATGGACGCATCAGCTGTCTGGCGGAGAAAAGCAGCGCATTTCCCTGGCCCGCCTGCTGGTTTCCGCACCCCGGTTTTTGTTGCTGGACGAACCGTATTCCAACCTCGATGTGCTTCATAAAAACCTGCTTAAAGAAGTGGTGGAGGAGATCAGCAGCAAGCTAAAGATTACCTGCCTGATCGTTTCGCACGATCCGGTGGATGTTTTGCCCTGGGCCGATGAGATCCTGGTTTTGCAGGAAGGCAGGGTGGTGCAAAAAGGAACGCCAAGGGTTATATACAAAGAGCCCGGAAGCGAATACGTGGCCGGCTTGTTTGGAAAGTATAATGTACTCAGTCCTGCACTGGCCAAGGCTTTTTCGGCCTTTACAGATATCGAAATGAGCCGGATCGGCAGCTTTATCCGCCCCGAGGATTTTAGCATTACAACTTCAGGCAGGGGCGTGAAAGGCGAGGTGCGCAAAGTGTTTTTTATGGGAAGTTCTTACGAAGTGGAGGTGGGCATCAACGGGCAGATCATTATCGTCAGCAGCAGCCAAAATTCCTTTCAAAAAGGAGGGGCAGTGTATGTATCACTGGCCGAGCCACAGGAAGAGGGCTGAGGACGGTTGGTTGGGGAGAGTACGGGTATTTAAAAACAAGTACAAATATGGAAAACTTCATTAGGAGCATTAACCGGATAACTGTAAATTAGTACATTAAAAATAATTCTTACTAACCCCAAAATTCAATTTACCATGGCAAAAGCTTCCAAAAAAGCAGCAGCTAAAACAACAAAAAAAGCAGCGAAAAAAGCAGCTCCTAAAAAAGCAGCAGCGAAAGCGGCCCCCAAAAAAGCACCTGCAAAAGCCGCTGCCAAAAAAGCGGCGCCGAAGAAAGCCGCGAAAAAGGCAGCTCCTAAAAAAACAGCCAGAAAGCCTAATGCTGCCTTCATGGCTCCGCTGACGCCCAGTTCCACGCTGGCCGAAGTCATTGGCAACAAACCGCTGCCCCGAACCGAGATCGTGAAAAAGGTTTGGGATTACATCAAGAAAAACAATTTGCAGGACAAGAACAACCGAAGGATGATCAATGCCGATGCCAAACTAAAACCCGTTTTCGGCAAAGACCAGATCTCCATGTTTGAACTGGCTAAGATTGTAAAAAAGAACGTAAAATAGACGCAAGACAGTTTTTACAGCGTCTTCTTTATGCAGTTAATGTGTATATAACATGAACGTTCATGTTCTGCAGGTGGCGTTTGATTTTTCAGGAAAAGAAGACGCTGTTTACCCCGTTCTTTTGCGCAACCGCACGGAAACCATCCTGGTTGATTGCGGGTATCCCGGCTTCCGGTCTTTGCTGGAAAAAGCGGCGCGGGCCCACCACATTTTACTTCGGGAACTTACCGGCATCATCATTACCCACCACGACATAGATCATCTAGGCGCATTGTTTGAATTGAAGGAGGCTTACCCCTGGGTAAAAATTTATTCTTCGGCACTGGAAGAAAAATACATCGATGGTAAAGAAAAATCCCTGCGGCTGCAACAAGCCGAAGATCTTTATCCTTTGCTGCCCGAAGACCAGCAACCAGCGGCGTTGCAGTTTCAAAAAATGCTGGCCGAGGTAAAGCCGGTCCCGGTCGACTATGGCTTTGCTACAGACGAAGCGCCTTATTTTCTGGATGGCATTCGCATTGTGAACACACCGGGTCACATGCCCGGCCACATATCCATCTACGTTCCGGAAAGCAAAACCTTGATTGCCGCAGATGCGGTGGTGGTGCAAAACGGGGAACTGGACATAGCCCATCCCTCTTTTGCATTGGATCTGCACCAGGCCGTAGCCTCCGTGGACAAGCTGCGGCAATACGATATTGAAACAATCATCTGCTACCACGGCGGACTGGTGGCGGATAACATCCCCGGGCGGTTGCAACAGCTGGTTGCCCGGTACCACTGACCTACTCTGTTAAAATCAATGTGCAGTGGTTTGCTGCAGGTACTGATAAATCAGTTGGGAGGCACTGGCCATTGCCCGGATGGCATCCTTTTGCCGGGCCGGAGCAAACCGCGAAAGCAAGACCAGAACGTATTTTCTGCCGTCCGGCAACAAAACAATTCCCGAATCGTGTTGGATGCCTGTTATGGAGCCGGTTTTGTGCGCCACTTTTACATCGGCGGGCAGTAGGGCCGGAATGATGTCTTTAAATTTTTGATCCAGCAGTATGTTGATCATTTCCCTGGAAGCGCTGGCACTCACCAGTTTCTCGTTTGCCATTTGTTCAAAAATCAGCATCAGGTCGTATGCGGTCGTGGTGTTGTTCCTTCCCTTTTGATAGGCTTTGTTGTCTTCCACGCCCTTCAATACTTTCAGGTCATGAACCCCAAGGCTGTTCATGGTGGCCATTACATTTTCGGGTTTTACCAGTTCAATCAATAGGTTGGTGGCCAAATTGCTGCTTTGGATGATCATGCTGTAAGCCAGGGCGGCCAGGGTGGTTTTTTGTCCAAGGTTTTGGTACAACTCCCATTCGCTGTCGTCTGCCGCATCCAGGGCGTAGGGGCTGCCGTCAACAATGCTGCGGAACGAATTTTTAATGGTGATCGAATCCGTCAGAGCAAACTTTCCTTCGGCGGCTTGCCGGAACAATTCTACCAAAACCGGCGTTTTCATGGTGCTGGCGGCATGGAAGGTTTGTTTTTCGTTCAGCAGTAGCGTTTCACCGGTTTGCAGGTCCTTAAAGGCCAGGGCAAAATCTGCCTGGGGAACAGTGAGTGTGTTTTCCACCTCTTTTTTCAGATCGGGCATAGAGATTTTTGTTTGCGTGTAGCTTGTTTGAAAGAACAGGGGGCAACAAAGAAAGAAAAGCAGTTTTTTGTGCATTGACAAATGCGTTTTCAATTAAAGTTAGTTTATCTCAGCCATTGGCTTGCAAACACCAACCTGGTTTCCTGCTTAACTTTAGGAACGTTATTTCTTTAGGCCCTGATCTAATCTGCGATGCGGAAGTCGGCATTTTATAAAAGGCTTTTTGGCTTTGTAAGCCTCCTGGCTGTGGCCCAGGAGTTGCCGGCTCAATCCTGCACCCTAAAGGAGCCGGTGGTGTACATTCATTTTGGTCAAGGCAATATAGACGATGTCAACACAACCGCGCTGCCGGGCTACGAACGCATGGGCGGCTCCTGTCCCACAGACGGTCATTACACTTTTAGCGCTTCCACGCCGGGTTGTTTTTTGGGCGATTGGTTTGCCGTCAAAGAAGACCACACGCCGGGGGATAAAAACGGGAATATGATGATCGTAAATGCTTATCCGGGTGGTGGGGTTTTTCTGCAAACGCAGCTCAAAGGCCTGCGGGGCAACACCACCTATGAACTGGCTTTGTGGTTGATGAACATTTGCACTTTAGAGCGGTGCTGTTCCTCTTTGTCGCCCCACATATACATTCTTCTCTCCACGGTTAAAGGAAAAAAAGTCATTGGTTTTTCCGTTGGCGAATTGCCACAAACCAGCGCCCCCATCTGGAAAAAATACAAAGGGCTGTTTACCGTACCGGCCGGAGAAACCAAGCTGGTGCTGAGCATGCAGGACAATGCAATTGGCGGCTGCGGCAACGATTTTGCTTTGGACGATATTACGGTCCGGGAATGTGTGGCTCCCACCTCTGTAAGGGTAGCAAAACCCAAAAAACCTGCGCAGCAAAAACAAGGGCCCACCAAAAAACAGCAGCCGGGTTTGCCGCCTAGGCCTTCAAAACAGGAACGTATTGCCGGTGCCAAAAAGGACTCGCTGCAGCCGGGGG
>JAEVYV010000144.1 GCA_023392575.1 Bacteroidota bacterium
CCCTAAATCGCCCAACATTAAAAAAAGAAGGATGGAAGCAACAATAGCTGCCAATGCCAGCCAAAAAAATGACCAGCGCTTTTTCATAGTGCGTATTCAGAAATAAATCTTTCGTTGGCCGCAAAAAAACCAGCGAGAAAAATAACCACCAGAAACTTTACCACTTCGCTTGGCTGAAAGCCAAAGAGGTTCACTTTCACGCCACTGCCCTCGGGGCCAGTACCTAGCAAGATTGTCAGCACCAGTAACACCACAGCCAATGCTGCCCATTGCACTCCTTTGCCGCCTTCTTTTCCTTTAAATGCAAACAGGCGGTACAACCCTGAATCAGCCGTAAACCGCTTTAGATCGAAGAGCAGCAACACAAAAACACCCGCAAAGCCGGCGAGCAAATACCCCAACGTACTTCGTGCTAAAAAACGGTCACGCAAAGGATCTTGCAAACTAAGCAACGTGAGCAGGGACAAACCAACAAGCAACATCACCACAGGCAGCACAAACTGATCGGCTGGTTGAAAACGCAGGCTTAAAAAAATGTGCAGCAAAATAAAGCCCATAAAAAAAACACCCGCAATGATCCAGTACCATTTGGTGGCTTCTTCCGGCGTTCGCACAATGAGGGAACCTTCTTTTTTCAGGTTGTTAAAATCGCGGCTGGAAAGCAGCCGTATTTTATGAGGCGCCTGCGTAAATGAAAAAACAGCCTCCTTGTCCAACTGCTGAACCCCTTTGGAGGGGCCAAACTGAAAACCGGGTTGCAAGGGCAACACGTCAAAGGCCTTATTATCGGGCAGACCGGCAAATGCAAATTTTCCGGAAGCATCTGTTCTTGCATAAGCCGAAAGCGACACCAATTGCTTATGCTGCATAGAATCAACCGCATAAACTTTTTTGATCGCTGTTGTTTTTTCCACCTGTTGGCGGACTACCTCCCGTACTTCTTCGCTGTAGGCGCTGTCCTGTGGAACAATCATTTGCAACCGAACCAGTGCTCCGGCTACGGGTTTGCCCCCCCTGCTTTTTATATCGCCGCGTATGGTGTGTGTGCCCAAACCTATGTTATTGGACGAAGGCAAGGAAGGCGGTGCCGTTTTTTCCTGCATAAAACGCAGGCTATCCTCACCGGAAAATCCCAACTGCATTCTTGAAACCTGCACCCGTTTTTTAAAAGATTCACCGCCGGCTGCAAATGCCTGTTCGGCATCCACGCTGTATTTTGCTTTATTCAGTTCTCCGATGTTATCAATTGCTTCGTGGTGATTCATTTGCTGCGTTACTACCGAACCGATCAACTCCCGATCGCGGGGGTCCTCGAAATAAAAGCCCGTTTGCAACAGGTTTTTCAGCCGAAGGCCGGGATTCTCCTCATTTAAATTGATCATGCTTCCATTAGCCAAACGCTGGGGCACCTGGTCAAAATCTCTTTGCAGAACATTGAAAAGCGAATACAAAAGAAACGCCAGCACAATCGTTATGGCCAGCAATAAAATTCTTTCTTTATTTCGTGTGGAACTATGCTGCATTCTTAGTTGTCGGATTTAAGGGAATCTTTGGGCAATGGCTGTTTGCTGATAATTGTTCCATTCAGGTATTCGTTGTTGGGAAGCTTATAGGCCAGCGCAACGGAGCAATTTTTAAACTGCACATTTTTTAGCTGCACGGCAGTGGCGTGGGAAGTCAGGATGGCCAAATCAAAACCCTGAAAGGTGATGCTGTCCAAAACAAGGTGTCGGCATTCCGGCCCCAAAACAATTGCCACGTTTTTCCCAAAGCTACTGTCCTTTACCAGCGTAAGATTGTTTCCTTTTAAATACAGGGAATCTCTTCGCACCCAAATGGTATCGGTAAGAGCAATGGTTTTATGGGCACTATCCTCGTTTAATAAAACCGTTTTGCCCGGAGTGGCATTGATAAAGGTTTGAAGCCGGATCTCTTCCACATTGCGTTCGTGTGTAAAAGCATTTTTTGAAGCTGCAGGAGGGCTTTTTTGCCACCACATCCAAATCAGGCCGCTCAAAAAAACAAGACACAGCGCTGAAAGCAAAATAACCACACCGGCGTTGCTGCGGCTTCTCGTTTCGCCTGCTTCCGGCTGAACATTGACAACTTGCTGCGGCAGCACTTGTTTTTCAACTCCGCTTTTTTTAACAGACGTAGTTTTTTTAAGCTCCTGCTTCACCGGCCGTTTATTGTTTTTCACCAGCACCACGGTGATGTTGTCTTTGCCGCCTGCGTGGTTGGCGGCAGCAATCAACTGCTTTGCTTTTTGGTCCAGGGGAATTTTTGCTTCCAGAACAGATGAAATTTCTTTTGACCCGACCATATCGGTCAGCCCGTCGCTGCACAACAAAACAGTGTCGCCGGGAAGAAACGGCGATTCGCCGGTTTCTATATAATCGCTGCTGAAAATGGATTGGCCATCAAAGCCCAACGCCTTGTTGATTTCGTTGCGTTTGGGATGATGCCTGGCTTCTTCTTCGGACAAGCGGCCGCTGTCTTCCAAAAAACCCACAAAGGAATGATCTTTTGTGAGCTTAACCAAAGAGTGGTCGCGGAACAGGTAAAGCCGTGTATCACCCACGTGCGCATACCAAAGTTTATTATGCCTGACATCCACAACGGCCAGGGTGGCCACACAGGCCATGCTGTTGTTCTTTGCGGATTCCAGCCTTTCTTTATAAATCTGTTCGTTGGCCGCAGCAAAAGCCTCCTGCATGGATTTTATGAGGTTGGTCGGAGGGTGTGCAAAGCTGCGCAGAATGGAATCCCGGGCAATAGCGGCGGCCACTTCCCCGCCTTCGTATCCACCCACACCATCAATCACACAGGCCACAACATACTGCCCCTGCAGAACAGTTTGCGCAATGAAGGCATCTTCATTGTTCTCTCTTTGCCGGCCGGTATCGGTCATTCCAAAAAAATTATCCACCATTACGCTTATGGGATTTTTTGATATCAAGAAAATGCAGAACCAGCATTCCGGCACAAATGGCCAATACCAGAAGGGACAATACAGAAGCCATCATAATCAGGATTTGAAAACATTAATCATAATCAGGATTTGAAAACATTAATCCCCACAATGCCGTTCAGCACCAGTTTTGAATTCATGGGCAGTTCGGTCCACGAAGGGTTGTGGCGATCGCTCATGGCCAGTTGCTTTTCGTTGACAATGGTTTTCTCTCCAAAAGAAGCCACATACAATTTTGCCTCGCTCCGGTTGTAGCGAATGCGCAGGTGCGGCGTATCCACCCAATCGGATGGAATGCGGAACACATTGGGCACCTGACGGACTTCTTCCTGACCCGAAACAATGATCTCATCCTCCCGCATCAGGTACTCCAGCTTGCGACCGGCAAATTCTTTTTCGGGCAAAATGGCTTCCAGCCGGGCAAAAGCAGCCGCGGTTGCGGTCTTTTTTTCATCGTACAACAGATCTTCCTGATAGGGAACTTCGTAATAACCTTCGCTGTAAAAAGTAAACCCCTGCAGGATCTCGGCGCTGATGTCGGAGGTTTCGGCAATACCGGTTTGGCGCGGAATAAAGGTAATGCGCAGATTTTCCTGTTTTTGATGATGACCGGGCAGCAGCTTGCCCATAAAACTTTTATCGCCCCGTCCGTAATCGGGATGCGAAACAAAACGAAAAACCCATTTGGAGCTGGATGGCTCTACGGTCCGTCCTTTGGAACGGTGTTCTTTTAAGATCTCGTACATTTTTTTTACCGACTCCTGCACGATCAATCCAAAAATCCCCCGCTTGTTGTCCATGAAATCCTGATAGTCCTCGGAGCTGAAGGCAATGATGTATTCGTGATAAAAAACGACCCGGTTGGCAAACGACAACTGGCCGATGGACTCCTGAAATTTATCTATAATGTATTTGTATACATCATTGGGGGTGATGGCGGACACGGCGGTGTGGGGTTGTTCCTCTTTTTTCAGGAACCATTCGTGCATGCCTATTTTCTGCCAGAAAGACGGTTTTGATTTCATGTACAATTGATCTTAGCGTAAATTTAGGTTAATTGAAATTCGATGTATGGTAACTGCATAAATTAAAATCTATTGTGCAGATTTCTGTTCCGCAGCCAATTTTAAGCAAGCTTAAACAAGTTTGATACCAATGATGGGCCCGAAGCCTATTGATTTCTCCGGCACTGGTGATGGAAAAAAGCAATGCAAGCTCCAGACGCCATCGCAGCTGACACCAAATAGCCATCAAGAGGACAGATGATAGAAAAGAAAGAAGTTGATCCGGTCTCACGTTTCATGTCTCACATTTGTTTCCTAAACGGTGGTTTGGCATTACCGGCATGATCCGGAAATGGCGGCCACTAAAAAAGCCTGTGACAAGCACAGGCTTCAGCAACACAGAAAAATATTGTTCTAATACGCATTAAAATCCTCTTTCCTATCTACCCGCTGATCGTTCCTGCCAATGGCACCCAAACCCGTTGCATGGGCGTTTTTCACAACGGTTTTCTGGTTCTCTTTCCCGCTGCGGGCAGCGGATGCATTATCGGAAGAAGGCTGTTCGCATTTTTCTTCCCGTTCTGTGTCTAAGTTGGTCGTCACATCTTTTTTTGCCATAACAAAGAGTTTAAATTACCAGCCTGGAATAAAGTTAAGGCCAAACGAAGCATTCTTCAAACCTCCGTTCTGCCAGGGAATGGCGTAATAGGGCTCCAAAACCATATAGCCAAACAGGTTGACCCGTAACGATATGCCGCTGCTGAAAATGAATCTTGTCTTTCTGTCCACAAAGCCCTGGGTTTTTGCAGGCGCTTGAAAAACTTTCCGGTTGCCCCACGCTACGCCGCCGTCGGTGAACAGGTTCAGCTCGGAAAAGAAAAAACCTGATTTGATCCGCGACAACCGCTCCGGCCCGGTAAGCGGCAAACGCAGCTCCGCATTGCCCACATAGATTTTGCTGCCAATCAAATCATTGATCGTTACAGGCAGTTTCCCCGACTGGTCGGCATACTCCAGGGCATCGTACCCCCGGACCAAAAACGGATAACCAATGTACAAGGGCGGCAAGATGTTGTTGTCGGCATCCCGGCCATAACGGCCCATAAAAAGATTGCGGGTAGCCAGGGTAACCGGGGCAAAACGGAAGTATTTCCGGTAATCGGCGGTATAACTGGTCATGTTCACCACACCCAGGTACTGACCCACTTCCAGCCGCAAGCGGTGCCCGGCCAATGGCGAGGCCACACCGAAAAAGGAGTTATCACTGACAAAAGCCAGGTAAGCGTTTCCAAAATTAAACCCGCCGGGGG
>JAEVYV010000221.1 GCA_023392575.1 Bacteroidota bacterium
CGGTTGTATGGACCCAACTTAACGCCGGACAAAGCAACCGGCATCGGTGATTTCAGCGAAGAAGAATTTGCCACGGCGGTGCGGAAAGGTGTTGCGCCATCGGGGCGGAAGTTGAGTCCGCCCATGGATAAATTTAAAAGCTTAACGGATAAACAAGTACACGCCATCTACACCTACCTGAAAACACTGCCGCCGGTACACCATGAAGTGAAAAGAAGAACGTCGTAGTTTCTCGCGGTTGCTTTAGATTCTTTATGTATTTAGCGTCATTGCCTGTATGCGAGAGAACCTGCTCTTTCCCTTAAAGTGGTAGGGTTGAGACGTTAAAATAGTTCTCTTCCTTTTTAGTTCTTCCATTTGCCTGGCACAATGGCTAATCAGCCTTTGCTCCATTACAGTCGTGTTCATCTGCATTTTTTTGATTGCATGTTCGGTTTACAAAATAGGCAAGAAGACGTACAAAGGTTTATGTATCAGCTTAGCGCTTTTTATGTGGTGTAAAGCAAGCTAAACAGGGCAGGAAAACTTTGAAATTTTGTAACGGAAAGCTTTTTGTTTTCTCTAGTATAAAGGCCATTGCTATGGAACCTTACCACCAACTAAGAAGGAAGAAAAGCAATGTGTGGTACGTAGTGAAAGAAAAGCTTTTAGAAAAGATATCCCTGATTATGGAGACATCACCCAGGCTTCGGGATTATGCGCTTATTGGCAACTGCCGTTCGGCAGCACTGGTTAATCAAAATGGTTCAATTGACTGGTGTTGTCTTCCTGAATTTCATTCTCCGGCTGTTTTTGCTGCCTTGTTAGACAAAGAAAGAGGAGGTAGCTTCTCCATTGCGCCAACAGGCCGTTTTCATTCTTTTCAAAAATATATTGACAATACCAATGTGGTGGAAACCGTCTTTAAAACAGCGGATGGACAGGTAAAATTGATTGATGCTTTTGTAGCCACTACTGAAGAAGAAAAAATAGGGTCCCTTTTTCCCGACGACGAAATTCTCCGCGTTGTTCAATGCACGGCAGGAGCCATGCAGTTGAAAATGGAGTTTTCACCCACCCTGTTTTACGGGCAAAGACCGGCGGAACTGACTGACAACAAAAAGCTGGGCATTCAGTTTTCATGGAAGGAAAACAGTTTTGTGCTGGTAACCACCATTCCAGCAGAGCAATTACGTGTGGGCAAAAACAAAGCGAGTGCACAATTTGAAATAAAGGAAGGGGAAAGCGTTGTTTTTTCCTTTAGTTGTTCCCGCCAAAGCCCGGCTGTTCTTCCTGAACTTGAAACAACGGCGCGGATCAGATTAAGGCAAACCATCGCTTATTGGAAGAATTGGATACGCCCATGCTCTTATGACGGTATTTATTCCGAACAGGTCCGAAGAAGTGTCCTGGCCTTGAAGTTGCTGGCGCATGCCCCTTCAGGAGCCATCATTGCAGCACCGACCACCTCACTTCCCGAGGATCCGGGCGGAGAAAGAAACTGGGATTACCGTTATTGCTGGCTGCGTGATGCTTCCTTTACGGTCAGGGCCCTGATCAAGTTGGGTTTTACAGAAGAAGCACATGCCTATATGAACTGGATCCTTCATGCCACCCAACTTACCCGCCCAAAGCTGCAGGTTGTTTATTCGGTTTATGGACAAGCCAGACTAAAAGAACAGGCATTGGATTGGTTAGCAGGGTTTGAGCATTCGAAGCCGGTGCGGGTGGGCAATGGCGCCCATGCGCAGTTTCAACTGGATGTTTATGGCGAAGTGCTGGATGCTGTTTTTACGTATTCGAAACTGATTAGGGAATTTGATCGCAGCAGCAAAAAATTTATCCTGGGGTTGGGTGAAGTGATTTCTCAATTATGGAGCGAGCCTGACAACGGCATTTGGGAGGTTCGTTCCTTACCCGACCATCACACCCATTCCAAAGTGATGGCATGGGTAGGATTGGACCGGCTTATAAAACTTTGCAGGCGGTACAAATGGCAAAACGCTCCGGTGGGAAAATACGAACAGATTAAAAGAAAGATTGCAGAGCAAATTGAAAAGTTCGGTTACAACAGGGAGTTGAAAGCGTATACCCGTGCGTTCAAGGGAAAGAGTTTGGATGCCAGTTCCCTGGTATTTTCACTGGTAGGCTATTGTTCCGCTACATCACCAAATATGCTTTCAACAGTTCAGCGCATCCGCCAGCAACTTGGCGAAAATGGCTTGATTTACCGATATCATAGTAATGATGGCCTAGCAGGCGGCGAAGGTGCATTTGGTATTTGCAATTTCTGGCTGGCAGAGAACCTGGCAAAGGCAGGAAAGATTAGCGAAGCCATTGAGCTTTTTGAAACCATGCAAAAAGGTGCGAGCCCAACAGGTTTGTTTTCCGAAGAAATCGATACGGTATCGCATAACCTGCTTGGGAACTACCCGCAAGGCTTTACGCACATTGGCCTTATTAATGCTGCGTTTTCTATTGAGAAAGCGTTGAAAAAGGAGGCAGGTTTACATGAACATTGGTGACATATTTCTTTGGGGATTTGCCGCAACGCTGATCCTGACAATCATCCTGTCGGCTTCAAAGCCGCTCGGCCTCACACGCATGGATCTACCCTTCATCCTGGGCACCCTTTTTACAGCTAATCGCAACAGGGCTCCTTTGTATGGTTTTCTTACCCACTTGAGTATAGGATGGTTGTTTGCTTTCATTTATGCTCTTGCGTTTAAAAGCGCCAACATTTATACCTGGTGGTTTGGCGTGGCCATTGGTTTTGTACACGGAGCGTTTGTGTTGTCGACAGGGCTGCAACTCATTGCTGTTTTCCATCCCCGGATGGCACTGCCTTACCGGGGGCCGACACCGACCAAACAACTAGAACCACCGGGTTTTTTTGCGCTCAATTACGGCAGGGGAACACCAATCGTCACCCTGTTTGCCCATTTGGTTTATGGGGGTGTTTTGGGTATGTTTTTATCACTAAAGTGAAGGGTAGTTACAACGGACAAGCGTTTTTTCTTCTGACAGTCGGCCTGATCAGGCAGGAGCATGCGAATTGAGAAATGGCTGAAACCAGGAAAGAAGGGTTGTTTGCCGTCTGCCTGAAGCGGCTCTTTGTTTACTGGTCTTTGCTATCATTTGTGCTTAGCACCCTGCAAAACCGGTCTTTTCTTTTGAGAAACCTGGATTCAAAAAAGCGGAATGAGAGCCCGGCTGCTGCAATTGTTAGAGGAACCACCATGAGGCTGATAAATAAAAATTGAAAGGGTTTGCCCGGAATTTTGGGAACCACTGTTTCAAAGGAATAGCAAGAAGCACGATGACAAAAGGATGCAATACGTAAATGCCATAAGAGATCTTTTCCAAAAAATCAAAGGCCCTGTTTCTTAGCCGGACCAGGGAAGTGGGATTGGTGCCCACATTCAAAATAATTATGGCAAATGCAATAGAATAAATTTCCTTGTTGATGATGTAATGGATTTCGAAGGGGCCGACAACAAGTGATGCGATAAAAAACAACCAGCAGATTGCCTACACAATAGGATGGTATAAGATCTTTAGCGTTTTATGGCTATGCACATACAACCATGCGGCAATCCCGCCAATGGCCATTGTATCATAAGAAAAAAATTAAGATTGATGCTAAACTGGCTCCAAACATGTCCGGTCATTAAAAGGATCCATTTTACCCCAACGTAGAGCAATAAAAAACCTGCAAGAAAAGCTAAAATGTTTTTGAAATAGTTGAGGCAAACCGGCCATAGTGCATAAAACTGTTCTTCCACCCCCACGGACCAGAGTGGTGCAATTGTTGGCAGCATAAAACCTGCCATCAGAGCAAAATTGGGGATGAACAAAGCGTAACGGAAAATAGTTTGCAGGTTATAATCAAGAGAATGCCCAAACTTGTTAAACAGCACCACTAAAAGCGCTAATAAGATAGCGGCATAAAAAAGCGGCCATATTCTTAACACCCTGCGGATGTAAAATTTTTGAATGGCAATTTCTCCAAACTTCTTTTTTTCCTGGATCAATAAGTAGGTGATCAAATAACCGCTTAAGAC
>JAEVYV010000222.1 GCA_023392575.1 Bacteroidota bacterium
CATTGAACGTCTCGGCCGATAAAATCAATTTAAACGACTGGATGGGAACCGATACGGCCGCAGTGGCCGCCGGATCGGCCGCTTCCGAACCTTTTTTGGTGCCGGCCAACATGAACCTTACCCTGAATGCCCGGGCAGACGCGGTGCAATACGATAAGGTAACGTACCGGAACGTAAAGGGGGCATTGCTGCTGAAAAACGAAACCGTAAAGCTGCAAAATGTGCAAACCGAAGCCCTGGATGGCACCATTGCCTTCGACGGGGCGTACAGCACCCGGCAAAACAAAACCAGGCCCGATATTAGTTTGAGCTACAACATAAAGGACGTGAGCATTCAAAAAGCCTTTACCGCCTTTAACACCGTGCAAAAGCTGATGCCGGTGGCTCAGTTCCTGTCGGGGAAGCTTACCTCGCAATTCAGCATGGTGGGCCAGTTAAACGGCGATATGTTTCCCGATCTGGCCAGCTTGACCGGGAACGGAAACCTGCTGCTGATCCAGGGGGCGCTCAGTAAGTTTCAGCCATTGGAAAAGCTGGCCGCTACTCTGCATGTAGAAGCGTTGAAAGATGTGAGCCTGAAAGACATTAAGAGCCATTTTGAATTTGCCAACGGCAAAGTGCTGGTCAAGCCCTTTAACCTAAAAATACAGGACATTGAAATGCAGATTGGCGGCATGCACGGTTTTGACCAAAGCCTGGATTACATCATTGGCATGAAGCTGCCGCGCAAATACCTGGGCGCCAGCGGCAATGCCCTGGTGAATAATTTAGCGGCGCAAGCCAGCAGCAAAGGGGTGCCGGTAACGGTGGGAGAAATGATTGACCTGAACGTAAAAATGGGCGGCAGCATCAACAACCCGGTCATTAAAACCGATTTAAAACAAGCCGCCGGCGATGTAACCCAGGAGCTGAAACAGCAGGCCACGGCTTTTGTGCAGCAAAAGGCCGACAGTGCCAAACAAACCCTCAAGGATTCTTTAACATCGGTAAAAAACCAGTTGGTGGACGATGCAAAAAATGAATTGACCAAGCAACTGATTGGCAGCAAAGATTCCACCAGCAAAGGCGCCTCTTTGCAGGAGACAAAAGAAAAGGCCGTGGGCACCCTAAAAAATACCATGGGTAATTTGTTTAAGAAAAAGAAAACAGCGGATAGCACCGGAAACAGGTAGGCAATCAGAAAAGCGGGCCGCTGTTGCGCCACAACTTCAGAATAATCACCTTTTATCTGTGTCTAAGTGTTTGGCTTAGACACAGGTTTTTCAGAGCGTCGGATAGCAATACCGCACTTGCAGCCACGTCACTCCAGCCCCAATCCCTTCACCGGGTCCCAAAACTTTTTTTGAAAATCCACTACCCGGTCGTCCACCACGTGTACACCTTCTTTTTCCAGCAACAATTGCATTTGCTCGGGAGGAGAAAAATGAATTTTTCCGGTCAGCAAGCCTTGGCGGTTGACAACGCGGTGCGCCGGGACCTTGGGTCGTACCCGGTGCGAACCATTCATGGCCCAGCCCACCATGCGTGCCGAAGACCGGGCGCCCAGCGCCGCGGCAATCGCACCGTAGGAAGTAACCCGGCCCCGGGGTATCTGCCGCACTACATCAAATACCCCTTCAAAAAAACTTTCGTCCTTTTTGCCCGAAGGCGTAATTGTCTTTAGTTTTTCCTGCCGTGTGTTTTTTTTCGGGGTCATAAATAAGGTGCAAGCCGGTTTGGTAAAGTCGCCTGGCAGTTGCGTGCAGCATCAATTTAGCTATAATTTATGTCATTCATCGGCATCCGTTTCCCTTCTTTTCAGTAAAACAATCCGCCGGGGTTCGGGCACCGCCTCGTAGTCATACGGACAATGCTTGCATCCGTTGCCACAACAATAGCCCCGGTGTAAAAGGTATTTGGAAGTAAAGGTGAGCAGTCCCTTCTCGTTAAGGTAATAATCCTGCCCTTCAATCAATGCCGGCTTCATCTTTTAAATATTGTTGCAATACGGCGTCCATTTCTTTTGAAGGCAGTTGTTTGGGCAGCGAAAAACAAAGGTAATGCACCCGTTTGCTGCCGGCTATGTCCAACGCTTCGTAATGGGTTTTAATGTGCAGTTCCCTGGGAATACCGGGCTCGGCATACACATCGTTGAAGTCTTGATGCAGGGGGCAGCCGTACATGTCAATCACTTTTTTGGTAAAGCGGTACAGGTCGGGGCTATCGGTTTTTAAGTGGATCTTGCCGGCTGGTTTCAATATCTGGTTATACAGCCGCAAAAACTTGGGATGGGTGAGCCGTTTTTTGGATTTGGAAATGCGCAGCTGCGGATCGGGAAAGGTGATCCAGATTTCATCCACTTCTTCGGTACCAAAAAAATCGGTGATGCGGTCAATTTGTATGCGCAGGAAGCCAACGTTTTTCAGGCCCTGCTGGGTGGCTTTTTTGGCGCCTACCCAAAGGCGGTTGCCTTTTTGATCCACGCCAAGGAAGTTTTTGTTGGGATAAAGGGCAGCCAGCCCCAAAGCATACTCTCCCTTGCCGCAGGCCAGTTCCAGAACAAGGGGGTTGGGGTTTTCAAAAAACCGGCTCCATGTGCCGGGCATGGATACAGGGTATTGCAACACATTTGAAAACGTTTCCAGCTCGGCAAACCGAACCAATTTTTTCTGACCCATGAGTAGTGAAGCTTTCAAAGCCAAAGGTTCAGGATACAAGTCTGCTTGAAACGGCTTGCACCCTGAACCTTGAGCCTGTGTTTTGTTTTTGGTATTTTTTACTTGGATTTTTCAAACATTAATTCCTGCACCTTTTGTTTGTCTTCTTTTTCTTTTTTCAGATCAAACATGGTTCCAAACACACGGTCCCACAGCGTGGAGCTGACGCCAAACCCTTTGGCTTCGTCTTTGTAATGATGGAGGTGGTGGTTGCGCCACAGGGGCTTCATCCATTTAAAGGGTGGGTTCCAGGCGTGAATGGCATAGTGCATGGAGGCATACAAAAGATAACCCAAAATAAATCCGGGAAAGAAGACATACACGTTCGATCCCAAAATCAGGTACTGCAGGCCAAACAAAGAAGCCGCCAGGATGATGCTGGGCACAGGAGGCATAAACAATCTTTCCCGGTCGCGGGGGTAGTGGTGGTGGTTGCCGTGCATGATGTACACAAATTTCTGGGCCTTTTGGCTTTCCGCAATCCAGTGAAAGGCAAAGCGGTGGGCCAGGTATTCAAAAAAGGTCCAGAAAAGCATGGCGCCAAAAAACCACAAGGCAACTTTACCGCCGCTAAAATCCAGTTTCGTGACAGCATAAATGGGGAACCCAATGATAAAAGGCAAATACATTCCCCAAATCACCAGGGGATGTCCCTTGGTGAGCTTTTCCAAAAACGGGTTTTTAAAAAGCCGGGCCTGTCCTTTATTATGAATTTTATCAAACTTCATGAAGCTGGATTTTGGGCAAATTTACAAACTGCCGTGGTAAACAAAAGGCCATTGGGGTCAACCACAGAAAATTAAGGTTAAGTTAAGAGGATTGATAGTTAGGTACTTAGCTTATGCCTCAGGGTTTTGACGACGTTAAGGCGCAGCCAGCAAATCATCGATCCGAACCAATTGGTACCCTTTTTCCCGAAGCCATTGAAGCAGCCGGGGCAACTGATGGTAAAACTTATCGGTTCGCCGGGCATCGGTACCAATGTGCATCAGCAAAATAAAACCATTGAGTCCTGCGGGCCGCCGCTGCTCGTAAGCAACAATCGACTGGTAAATCACCTCGGAGCTTCGGTAGTTCTTATCTGCTGGTGTGGTATAGTCGGCATGGCTTAAGGTACCCGGAGTAAAGTTGATCAACTGCAGGCCGGCTTCTTGTGTCCAGGCGGCAATGGAATCGTTGTACCATTCGTAGGGCGGCAAAAAAAAGTGAGCCTTGGATTTGGCAATCCCCAGTTTTTTCAACTCCTGGTAGTTGGCCTGCAGGTCGTGCCGAAACTGTGGTTTGGAAACCAGGAGGCTGTCTCGGTTGTTCCAGTCGCAGTACAGCAAATGCTCGTCGCTGTGGGCGCCTAAATAATGGCCGTCCTTTTTTAATTGTTTGATGGTTTTTTTAAAGGCGGCGGCACGGTAAAACCGGCCGGTAAAAAAGAAAGAAGCTTTTGTGTTTTGGTTTTTGAGGGTTTGGGCAATAAAGCGGCCGCCATCGGCAAACTCGTCTCCGGTCATAACAAGGGCCAGTTTTTTTTCCGTGGAATCGCCCCGGGTAACGGCGCCGCGAACCACGGTGAAGCGGGTGGGCACAACCTGTTTTGTTTGCGCCAGGCAAACCTCCGCCATCAGGAGCAGGCTAATGGTGAACGACAGTCTCATGGCGGGAAAATACAAATTAGAGCCCAACAAAATACAAAGACCCTCCGAAGAGGGCCTTGTATGAACCTAAAATACAGCAGCTTAACCAGCAAAAGCCACTGCAAGTATAACCATCATCAAAATCAGTGTAATAGCCGAGAGAAAAAAGCCAATACAATTAACCACCAAACTCAGAATGGGATTTTGTTTATAAAGCTGGAGGATGTTTTTCATAGGTTAGTTTAGGAATGAAATAATGGTGTTGAATTATAGTTCCAAAATAGACCGCAAAAACCGAACAAAAAAGCAATTCGAAGAAAATCATGAAGCCATACAAACAAATCCCTAGTGAATTTTCGAGCCTGGCCGCAGCGGCCCTGCGTAGAAGTTCATGGGATGTCCGGTTAGTTTGTGCAGGGCCGTTTTTCCATACCCTGACCGGTCGGTCCGCAAACGGCCGCGGGGTCTTGGTTTTTGCCAGAACGAAAGATCCCGATTGATGTCTATCTTCATAAGTAAATCGGCCAACAGACTACCGGGCGGATTGTGTTCCATGCGTAAAAACTATTTACTGCTTTTTGGAGGGATGCTATGGTTTCAATTGGGCGGCGCCCAGCTTTGCCAGGGAAGCCTGGGTGATCCCATCGTAAACATCACTTTCGGCTCGGGAGCCAACCCCGGGCCTTCGCTTCCGGCTGCCGCCACCCATTATCAATTTAAATACGACGACTGTCCCAATGATGGATTTTATACCCTGCGCAACAAAACAGACAACTGTTTCGGCGGCTGGCACTCGCTGACCTCCGACCACACGGGAGACCCTAACGGTTATTTTATGCTGGTAAATGCATCGTACCAACCCAGCGCTTTTTATACGGACACGGTGGATTTGCAGTGCAGCAATACGGTTTATGAATTTGCGGCCTGGGTCATGAACATGAACAAGCCTTATGAATGCGGCGGCAGCCCCATCCAGCCCAATCTTACTTTTAGCATAGAACGTACAGATGGTCAGGTTCTTCAAGCCTATCATTCGGGAAACATCGCTCCGCAAACGGCGGTGGCCTGGCGGCAGTATGGCTTTTTCTTTCGTACGCCGCCCGGCATCAACCGGGTGGTGCTCCGGATTACCAATAACGCCCAGGGCGGCTGTGGCAACGATCTGGCGCTGGACGACATCACCTTTCGGCCCTGCGGCCCGATGTTGCATGCGTCCATTGCCGGCGGCCAGGTGGTAAAAGCGTTTTGCGAAGGAGAGGCGCAGCCGCAAACCCTTACCTGCAGCGTGTCGCCGGGTTATGACAACCCGCATTTTCAATGGCAGCAAAGCACAAACGGAGGGGCGTGGAGCGATGTGCCCGGGGCCAATGAGTTGACGTTTCGCGGGGATTTTTCCCCGTCGTCTCCACCGGGTGTTTACCAGTACCGTTTGACGGTATCGCAGGCCGAAAACATCAATATACCGGCATGCAGGATAGCGTCTAACCCGGTCAGCGTTCGCATTCAGGCAAATCCTGCAAAAACCCTATCGGCAAACACGCCTCTTTGTGAAGGCAGCCCGCTTCGGCTTTCTGCAAGCGATGGAGAAAAATACAGCTGGACGGGCCCTGGAGGCTTTGTGTCCACAGCACCCAACATCACTCTGGAGCATGTGCAAATGGCGCAGGCGGGGCATTATTACCTGGAGGTAGTCAGTGCCGCGGGTTGCCGCCGCCGGGATACGGTGGAGGTGAGGGTAAATCCCAAACCCATAGCAACCGTAGCTTTTGACACTGTTTTCATTTGCGAAGGATCAGCGACCACCCTCGAAGCCCACGGAGGAAATTCGTACCAATGGACGCCTTCTGGTTCCCTCTCTTCTGCCACGGCTTTCAATCCCCTTGCGTCGCCTGTGGATTCAACCCGGTACCGGGTCGTCGTGGCCAATTCATTTGCCTGCACCGATACAGCTTATGTGCAGGTGAACGTGGGCAGAAAGCCCGGGGCCGATGCGGGAAAGGACCAATACATTTTGGAGGGCCAGGGGGCACAATTATCGGCAAGGGCTACCGGCACTGATGTTCGGTATGGCTGGTCCCCGGCCTGGTTGATGAGTGATCCGGCTTCCCTGAATCCGGTGGTCACTCCCCCTTCGGATATGGTCTTTGAGTTTTGGGTCGAATCCAATGATGGCTGCGGCATAGACCGGGATTCGGTAAAAGTGCATGTGTTTAAAGGGGTTTACGTGCCTAATGCTTTTTCACCCAACGGCGATGGGTTGAACGACACCTGGAACATTCCGGCGCTGAGGGCCTACACCACTTATGAGATCCTTGTTTATAACCGATATGGACAGTTGATTTTTGGTTCGAAGGATGTGGGCAAACCCTGGGACGGCCGTTTTCAGGGAAAAAACCAGCCTACCGGCGTCTATCCCTACGTCATTACCATAAAAGACATCCCCCTGAAGTTCACCGGCTGGGTCACGCTGATTCGCTGATTGGCGATAAACCGGCGAAGATTTTCTGAAAACAACAGAAAACAATAGCTTCGTTGTTCATCATTCATACGCAATGAAAACAACATCCGCACTGATTTTGGCCGGTTTGCTGCTGTCCTGTGCCACAGGAAAAAGAAACATGTCTTCGCCTCAATTTGCCTCCAATCCGGTGGTGGCCCACCGGGGCGCCTTCAAAAAAAACAAGCTGCCGGAGAACTCCATTGCGGCCTTAAAAGAGGCCATCCGGCTGAAGTGTACCGGCTCGGAGTTTGATGTGCGCATGACCGCCGACGATTCTCTGATCGTTAACCACGATCCCCATTACAACAACCTGGATATTGAAAAGACCCGTTTTCACCAATTGGCCGCACACAAACTGTCCAATGGCGAAACCCTGCCCACCCTGCGCCAGTATTTGCTGGCCGGCCTGGAGGGCAATAAGCACACGAGGCTGGTGCTGGAAATAAAGCCCTCAGCCAGCAAGGAAAGAGGAAAGCTGATTGCGGAAAAAGTGGTGGCCCTGGTAAAAGCGTTGCAGGCAGATGCCATGACCCTGTACATCAGTTTTGATTACGATATTTTGAAAAAGGTTTTAGAGGTAAGTCCCGGTGCGGTGACCCAGTACCTGAACGGGGATCGTTCTCCCGAACAGTTAAAAGCCGATGGCATCAGCGGGGCCGATTATCATTATTCGGTTTTTAAAAAACGTCCCGAATGGATAGAACAGGCCAAAAAAAACGGCATTGTTTTAAATGCCTGGACCGTGAACGAAGAAAAAGATATGCAATGGCTTCTGAGCAATGGCTTTGAATACATCACCACCAATGAGCCGGAGCTGCTTTTACTGCTTGCAAAAAAGCCCGGCTAGCAACCGGCTTCTCTGCCGCCAGGCAAACACTTAGCCGGTTTTATATTCTTTGGGCTTCCTATTTTAAGCAAGCTTTTTGTAGGAACTTTAATGCACCGGGTAAGGTTTCTATCCTGTTCCGGCTTAGCGGAAACCTTACCCGGTGCATTAAAGACGACACAATACGGTCAGCTATGACGCCAATCTCTTTACTGTACTCAAACTCTGTCAAAATGCTTGCGATGCCGCTTGTAAAACACCTCAGGTGGCCGGGAGTGAGAAGCATCACTACAGGCCGGATGAAACTGTGTAAAGGGGCTTATCTGGAATACCACAAAACCTCCCGCATTATTGTCAACCAGGGCCGCTTTCAGTTTAATACCAAATGGAATGCGACCGATCCTTTTCCCTCGCTTTTGTTTTTGGATAAAAACGCCACCCTTATTGTAAAGGACAATTTTTCCATCTACTCGGGCTCGCGGGTGTATGTGAACGAGAACGCCACGCTGGTGCTGGGCAGGGGCTACATCAATAACAACCTAAACCTGTCCTGTTTTGAACGGATCGAGATCGGCGAGGATTTGCTATTTCCGAACATGTAACCATCAGGGATTCGGATAACGTGCGGATCCGAAACAGCTCGCATCCCACGACCCTGCCCATCAAGATCGGGAATCATGTATGGATTGGGCTGAACGTTACTATCTTAAAAGGGGTAACCATTGGCGACGGGGCGATGATTGCCGCCGGGGCATTGGTGAACCGCGATGTGCCCGCCAATTGCCTGGCCGGGGGCGTGCCGGCCCGAATTTTAAAAAAAGACATCGAGTGGTACTAAGGGATAAAGACTGGCTGATTACGTCTTGCCCATACCAGGTAATCTTGGGTTTTCAGTTGCTTTCTTATTTATTTAAGTTGTACACCAACCCTATATAAAAGGTTGTTCTATCTATCTTCACAATTAGCGCATGTAAAAATCAAGATCGTAAACGCTGTTTTCCGGTTTCCTGCAAGCGAACGTCATGCACCTGCCACATTTAAAATATCTGTTCCATGAAGAAGTTACTGGTAAGCGTATTTGCGTTTTGTTGTTTTGTCTCTGGTTTTTGTCAGGAAAAAGTTCCTGTTTTTGTATCCGGTACCGAAGGCCATAAGAGTTATCGCATTCCGGCCATCATCGATTTGCCCAATGGCGATCTGCTGGCTTTTTGCGAAGGAAGGGTAAACGGCGCCGGTGATTTTGGCGACATCAACATTGTCATGAAACGCAGCAGCGATAAAGGCAAAACCTGGATGGCCCTGCAAACCATTGTCGATGTCGATTCCTTGCAGGCCGGCAACCCGGCGCCGGTGGTTGATTTAACCGACCCGGCTTATCCTAAGGGGAGGATTTTTTTATTCTACAACACCGGTAATAACCACGAAGGCGAAGTACGCAAGGGCAAGGGCCTGCGGGAAGCCTGGTACAAAACCTCCACCGATAACGGCCGCACCTGGAGCGCTGCGGTGAACATCACCACGCAGGTACACCGTCCCAAACAACCACAGGTAAACGCCGCATACAATTTTGCCGAAGACTGGAGAGCCTATGCCAACACGCCGGGCCATGCCATGCAGTTTCAAAGCGGAAAATACCAGGGAAGAATCTTTGTGGCGGCCAATCATTCTGCCGGCGATCCGCAAAAGCAGGCCATGGACTACAAAGCGCATGGCTATTATACCGACGATCATGGAAAAACCTTTCATTTGAGTGCACCGGTGAACATGCCCGGAAGCAATGAGTCCATGGCTGCGGAGTTAAGTGGGGGCCGACTAATGATGAACAGCCGCAACCAGAAAGGCGATGTGCGGGCCCGGATCGTTTCGCTCAGCAGCGATGGCGGCGCCACGTGGGATACCACGTATTTTGACGAAACCTTGATCGATCCGGTCAACCAGGGCAGCATACTGACTGTGGGTTCAAAAAAAGGAAAGAACATCATTGCCTTTTGCAATGCCGCCGATGCCGGGCGCAGGGACAACCTTACCCTGCGCATCAGTTATGATGATGGCAAAACCTGGAGCAAATCCTTTGTCATTGACAAAAGTGCCAAAGGCAGCAAAGGCGATCACACGGCCTACTCCGACCTGGTGAGGGCAGGCAAGAACAAAATCGGCGTGCTGTACGAAAAAGACGGCTACCGCCAAATTATTTTCACAACTGTGAAATGGAGGTGATGAATAATCGGTGATCAGTAATGGTTCGGGCTGTGTGTAAATGCTTTATCAGTGCCGTTGTTTTGCTATTTGCGGAAAGCAACCGCTCATTACCGATTAGTCATCATTGATTTTTTTGAACCTGGCAAATTGCAGGCAATGAATTATTCCACTCAAGACCTGATTGCTTTAAAAGATTTTATACCGCCAATTGCGGAACGATACCATTCCTTTCTGGTTTCCCCGTTCGTATGATAACGAACACAGCGGTTTTTGCTGATGCAGGACGCGGATGGCTCTTTGATTGACGATGATCAAGCCGTGTATATTCAGGTTCGGGACTACCTGGCTCGAGGGACCAGGCTGGGTTATGTGTTTTTAAACAGGCATTGTTTTGATGACGATGGGCAAATGTTCTTTCATGTCACCAGAGGGGAAAGCCCATTCGCAAGGGATCAAAGGAAACTTATTTATAGGCCCTTTCACCTGCCCCGCCAAATGGTATTGCCGCCGCCTGCTCCAGGCCTATGTCAAAGAAAAATCTTCATCAAAATATCATTTAACCGGGCCGGCGAAGGTTCCAGTCTAAAGCTGATTATAAATCCACTGCCTAAAGGCATTTACCCGGGTTTGGCTGATGATTACGGCCTGGTCTTTTTGCAGGGTCTTCAACTCCACCTTGATCTTGTTTTTTTCATGGGTTACAAAAGAGTGGATAAAATTGAAGTTGATGATGTGGGTACGGTTGATCTTGAAAAAAAGCCGGGGATCCAGTTCTTTTTCCAGCCGCATCAGGTTTTTGTCGTAAAGGTATTTTTGATGATTGGCGTCAACAATATAGACAATCTTATTGTTGGAATAGCAATAAACAATGTCTGAAGTATCCAGGAGAAAATGTTTTACACCATGTTTCAGGATCATTTTCTTGGGGTAAAAGTCGGGGCCGGGTGAAATTCTTGGTTTCTCTATTCCTTCCATCAATTGCATAATTCAGTACTCCCTTACTGGCCTGCAAGTTACCTGGGTAACCGGGTTGCAGGCACAGCGTTCTCTAATGTTTACAATTCCTTCATGCTAGCTCTGCATGAAGAAGTCAAAGTTGAGGAAAGTTTTTCGGGTAAAAGCCTATTAATCATGCTTTTAGCAAAGTTGCAACATTTGCCGACCCACTAAATAAATACCCTTATTGCCTTAGTCTTCCATTATTCCCATGGCACTTGGATTTTATATCTGCGGCAATTTTTGTTTCGGTAATCTTTTTTCTTAATTCGGTAGCTGTTTATCTAAACCGGGGAAACCCGATACCAGCCAGCCCATCATTTCGTGGTTACTTTATAGGCTCAACAGGAACGCCTGACTGCGGTTCTGGCTTCTCTGCATAAAGAGAGGAGCAGTGCTTTTTACTTAAAACAAATTTGGACGAGAACATGAAAAAATTGACTTCGTTACTGGCTATGCTATTGCTGACATGTGCACTGGCATTTGGCCAAACAAGAACGGTTAACGGCGTGGTGCGGGATGCACAAGGTGAGCCGGTACCCTTTGCCACGGTAACGGAAACAGGCACCGGCAATGTGGTAGTGGCCGATGACAAGGGTGCTTTTTCCATTAAGGTGGGCGACGGCGCCCGTTTAACCATTACGGCTGCCGGTTTTCAGGCCCAAACGCTTGCTGCCGGTGCAGCAAGCAGTGTAGTGATGGTAGCTGCCGAGGCGAAAATGGAGGAAGTGGTGGTTACCACAGCCGTAGGTATTCGCCGCGAAAAAAGAGGCCTGGGATATTCAGCCCCTACTGTCAATAACAACGATCTGACCAAGGGCCGGAGCTCCAGTGCGTTGAACGCCCTGCAGGGTAAGGTTTCCGGCGTGAACATCACTTCTACGGCCGGTGCGCCCGGTTCATCGAGCCGCGTGGTGATCCGTGGTGGTTCTTCCATCACCGGTTCCAACCAGGCCCTGATTGTGGTGGATGGTGTTCCCATCGACAACTCCAGCATCCTGGGTGGCGGAAGCACGTTGTCCAGCGTGGACTTTGGTAACCGCGGAAACGACATCAACCCCGATGATATTGAAAGCGTGACCGTACTGAAAGGTCCGGGTGCTACGGCCCTTTATGGTTCCCGTGCCTCCAACGGTGCGTTGATCATCACTACCAAATCGGGTAAGGGTAACGTTAATAAAAAGAACAGTGTGACCTTTTCTACAGGGGTGACCTTTTCCAATATTCTCAAGCTGCCCGATTTTCAAAACCAGTACGGGCAAGGGTACGATAACAGTGTGAACGATCTGATTGAAAACTGGAGCTGGGGACCGAAGTTTGACGGTGTGGTAAGACCCTGGGGTCAGGCCGTTAACGGTGTGAGACAGGAACGTCCTTACAGTGCGGTGGATAACAACGTAAAGGATTTCTTTGAAACCGGTGCTGCCTTCAACAACAGTGTGTCCTTATCGGGCGGCAGCGACAAGTCTTCTTACTACCTATCCTTGAACTCCTTGAACTCCAACGGCATCATGCCTACCGATCGTGACGATTACAACCGTTACAGCGTTCGTTTCAATGGTTCTACCCAGCTGGCGAATAAGATCAGCTCCTCGATCTCCGTGAACTATTCCCGCATCAACAGCAACCTGGTAGGTGGCGGACAAGGTGGCGGATCGGTATACAACAACGTTCTGCAAACCCCCCGCAATATTCCGCTGACCGAGTTCAAAGACCTGAACAATCCCTATAACAGCATGGGCGGTTTCTTTGATGCTGAGGGTAATGAGCTGTTTGGTTATTATGGTGCGTACACCGTTAACCCCTACTATATTTTAAAGGCATACGATAACAAAAACACCGTTGACCGGTTGATCGGTAACTTCTCTCTTACCTATCAACCTTTGGAATGGCTGACCGTTACCAACCGTTTGGGTGGTGATATTTATGCGGACCGCCGCGTGGAGACCAGTCCCAAATACAACTTGGTGCCGTTTGATAAAACGGCAGATTACAAGGGGGTGACCAGGGTATCAGCCGGACGCTATTATGAAGCCAACTACAATATCAGCGATATCACCAACGACCTGATGGTAACGGCAAAGAAAAGCTTTGGCGAAAACTGGAATGCCAGCTTGCTTTTGGGCCACAACGTACGTTTGCGTACTGCAAATACGGTAGAAGCACAAACCAATGCGGCCGGCGGACTGGTGATTCCCGGTTACTATAACCTGGCGAACAGCAACGGACCGGTAGCGAGCAACAACTCTGTTTCTACCAGAAGACTGGTAGGTGCTTATGCCGACTTTAATATTTCCTACAAAAACTTCCTTTTCCTGGGTGCTACGGCCCGTAACGACTGGTCGTCTACGTTGCCCAAAGCCAATAACTCCTTCTTTTACCCTGGTGTGAACGCCTCATTTGTATTCACCGAGTTGCTGAAGAATTCTTCTGTGAGCGACTGGCTGCAATACGGTAAACTGCGCAGCAGCTGGGCCCAGGTAGGTAACGATGCCGATCCTTACTTGTTGGCGTCGTACTATGGCAGAACAACGATCAGTGGCGGTTTCGGTTCGACCGTGTTTCCCTTGGGCAGTGTGCCGGGTTATACCATGGGCAACCAGATTGGAAGCCCCAATCTGAGACCAGAGATCACAACCGCTTACGAAGTGGGCGCTGAACTGGGCTTTTTGAGAAACCGTTTGAGCCTGGATGTTTCATACTACCGAAACAAGTCGAAAGACCAGATCCTGGCTATTCCCATTGCTACTTCTTCCGGCTACACCTCCCGTGTAACCAACGCAGGAAATGTAGAGAATAAAGGTGTGGAGATTGCCCTGCGTGGTACGCCCATCAAAAATGCCAACTTTACCTGGGAACTTTATGGTACCTATACCCGCAACCGCAACGAAGTATCGGGATTGGATGTTGACCAGATTGTTCTGGGTGGATTTAGCGGGATGACCATTGTGGCTGCCAACGGAAGACCTTATGGTAATTTCTACGCACAGGACATCCGGCGTGATGAATTGGGACGGGTGATTGTGAGCCCCACCAACGGAAGACCCCTGTTGACACCAACTGCAGTTTACCTGGGTACTTATAACCCCGACTACCAGGCTTCGCTGGGAACCAACCTGACCTACAAAAGCTTCTCACTGGGTCTGTTGTTTGATACCAAGCAGGGTGGTAAGTTCTACTCCCGTACCAAGGACATCATGGACTTTGTAGGTACGGCTGCTGAAACCGCAGAAGGCGACCGCGCTGGTTATGTGTTCCCGAATTCGGTTTACCTGGATGCTGCTACCGGCAAGTATGTAGAGAATACTTCAATCAAGTTCAACCCTCAATCATACTATCCGAGTATTGTAGATGGACAAAATGTGTTGGACGCTTCCTACATCAAGCTGAGAGAAGCCAACCTGACCTATAGTGTACCCAAACAATTGTTGGCACGTACACCATTCGGCAGTGCAGCCATCAGCATTTTTGGCAGCAACCTTTGGATCAAAACAGCAAAGGAAAACAGGTTTGTTGACCCGGAAGTTAACTCTGCCGGTGCCGGCAACACCCAAGGCTTCGACTTTACAGCGCAGCCCTCTGTACGCAATTATGGTGTGAACCTGAAATTAACCTTCTAAATGTGAGCCGTCAGACGTGGGGCGGAGAAGCCGCTTAGCGTCTGGCGATGATCACAAACTGACAATAAAAAAATTTGAATCATGATCGCACTTAAGAATAAATTTTTTGCAGTGGTGGCCGGCGCCGCCCTGCTTACAGCCACGGGATGTAAAAAGTTCCTGGATGTGAACGAAAACCCCAATGCCCCGGTAACGGCCACGGATGACCTTCTGTTGCCTTCTACCCAAGCGGCCATCGGTATGGTCGTGGGCAACAACCTGCAGGTGTTTGGAAGCCTGTATGCGCAATACTGGACACAAAGCAATACTTCGTCGCAGTATAAAACCGTTGAGCAGTATGCTTCCACCCCGGCCGCTTTTGACCGAGTTTGGGGCATCCTGTACAACGATGCTTTGACGGACATTACCTTGTTGGAACAATCACGCAACCCCAATTATGTGGCCATTGCGTTGTTGGAAAAAGCCTATGCTTTTCAACTGCTGACCGATGCCTTTGGTGACGTGCCTCTGAAGGATGCCCTGAAAGGTAACCAGGCACTCTCGCCAGCTTATGATGCGCAGGCGGAGGTTTACGATTCTGTTTTTGCCTGGACAAAAAGAGGCATTGCTCTGGCGGGTACCAGCACCATCAAACCCGGTGCGGATGATATCGTTTTTGGCGGCAATATGGACAGGTGGAAGCAGTTTGGCAACACCCTGCTGTTGAGAGCCTACCTGCGTCTGAGCGAGAAAGATGCAGCCAAAGCGCAGGCTGGCATTCAAGCCCTGTATGCTACTAATCCCCAGTTCTTAACCTCAGATGCCAGGATCAGCTACCTGACCACAGGTGGCAACCAAAATCCTTTGTATGCTGAAGGCGTTGGTCTGGGCCGCACACAAAACCTGGTGGTCAGCAATACAGCTTTGGATGCTTTCAAGGCCAATAATGATCCCCGCTTGAATGTAGTGTACACTAAAAACAGCGACAGTGTTGTGGTAGGCATTCCCCAGGGAAGCTATGATACACAACCTGCAGTTGCCCCTACCTTTCCTGCCCCCATTACAGGTGGTCGTTTTGCAACGGCTACGGGTAATATAGCAGCCACCGCTCCGGTGAAGCTGATTTCTGCTGCTGAATCTTATTTTCTGCAGGCAGAAGCAGCAGCCAGAGGCTGGGCTCCCGGAAGTGTGGCTACCCTCTTCCAAGCCGGTATCAAAGCCAGCTTTGATTTCTTAGGCATTGACGCTGCACAATACGCTAGCTACATCGCTACGGCTCCTGATGCCCAATTGCCGGCCGATGCTGCAGGACAGATCAAGGCGATCATTACCCAGAAATACTACGCCATGAACGGTTTCCAGGGCTTTGAAGCCTGGACCGAGTGGAGAAGAACCGGCTACCCCAACATTTTGGTGAAGTCCGCTGCTTCTACCCTGGGTACCAATGACCTTCCTGCACGACTGCTCTATCCCGGAACGGAGATCACAAGAAACTCCAGCTTCCCCGGATTGAAGGAGATTACCGATAAAGTTTGGTGGGCTCGATAAGAAAACGCAAATGTTTCTTCATATCAGATGGCAGGCCTTTTGGCCTGCCATTTTTTTGCATAGAAGGTTTCGCTTATACCCCATCATTTTCAATTTGATGGATTTCATTGCTGATTCACGATTCCCCATTGCCGATACGATTGCACCAGCTGGAAACCGGTTTTTGCATTAGTATCCTTTGAACGAGTGCTGCCTGGAACTCAGCCCAAAGGTTTCCTCTACTTGGTTCCTGGCTAAAAGAGGTGCATTCGCAAAGGAATGTTTTCCGGATGCGTGCAACGCAGGGGAGCAAGTGCCGTTTCAGTGACCGCAGCAAAAAGAATTTTGTCACCGCATCAGGTCATATATTATTTCCGTAAATCCAAATGTGCCCGTTTCGTCTTTTGAAGAAAATTTGAGTTGGGTGTCCGTCATCAACAAAATCGTTGCCGGGTCGGTGTCAATGGTTATTTGTTTGGTGCTTTTTACTGTATAATTGGATACATCCAGGCTGCCATTAAAGAACGTATGCATTTTGCCGTCGGTTCTAAATTCCACATAGTCAGCCGATGTACCCTGATAGGTTTTGATGTGATCTGCACCGGCATAATGATCGTTAATGGTAATGGTTTTGATCTGCCATTTACCCAGGATTTTTGCCGCCTCACCCACGGGAAGCACAAAGTCGGGGTTTGGCGGATCGGTGTCTTCTATTTTTTCTTTTTTGCAAGCGGTAAAGGATACTGAAGCCAGGGCCAGTAGGGTAACCAGGTGTTGAATTGATTTCATAATTAAGGGTTTAAAATCTGTTTATGTTATGCAATGAAATGTTGCCTCAATCAGGGTTGTTTTCCCCAAGGGCGGAGGAAGGAGGGTGTCGCTGTCGGATGGGTTGCCTCTCTTAGAGGAATATTTGGTTAGCGATCGGCAATCTGCATGGGTAAAGAAAAAGCAGCTTTCATCGCTTCAGATTATACGTTACTTCGGTATATCCAAAGGAGCCGGTTTCGTCCCGGCTATACAGCCTTAGTTTGTTGTCGGTTAATTCCTGGATGGAGAAGGGGTCATCGTTGATGAGGATGACCTGGGCGTTTTTTACTTTGTAGCCCGCAATACTGAGGCTGTCTAAAAAAAACGTGTGTACTTTACCGTCATTCTTAAATTCCACATAGTCGGAAGGGGTGCCCGCCATGGTTTCCTTGTTGCCTGTGCCAGCATAATACTTATTAAACGTAACGCTGTTGATTTGCCATTTGCCCAGGATTTTTGAGGCGACGCTTTCCGGAGTGAGATGGTTTTCTTTTTGGCAGGAGGTAAAGCATAACAGAACGGCAGCCAATAGGGCGACCGGAACTTGCACTGGTTTCATGGTTAGGTGTTTAAGGTATTATTAAATTAAGAAATAAATACCGAATCAGCCAAAATTTCTTTGAACGTAAAACCAACGGGTAACCGAAACGAATTCTGCCGCTGACCTTGACCCTAACCGGTAGATCTTCGAAAACCAAACGCCTGTTTGGATAACGGAATCAACTTCTGACAAATACCCGCGTCATCATTTCGTGCAATTGCGGATGATGGGTACGAAAAGCTTCCGGCTGTTCGAAAAAATATTCTGCCGCCACGGCAAAACATTCCACCGGGCTGGTGGCTCCGTATGCATCTATATCCGACCGGCCGTGCCGGATGTCTTCCATTGTTGCCTGCAACAGGTGTTGCCATTGCTCCAGGTATTTGCGCTCCAGCAAAATCTCCGGAACGCCATCCAACCTGCCGTCCATTTGATCAATCAAATGAACAAACTCATGTATGGCCGTGTTGCGGTTGCCGCCGCTGTGGATGAAGCCCTGGCGCAGTTCCCACTTGGAAAGGATCATGACGTTCTGCAGGGCGCCACTTCCCACCATTCCCGAGATGGTGCGGTAGGGTCCGTGTTGTTCATAATCCGTATTAAAGTTGCCGGGATAGAGCAGCACTTCGCGGAGGTTGACGTATTCCCAATCCCGAATGAAATAAACCGGAATAACAGCGGCGGCGCCGATCAACACCCGGTCTAGGTCTTCCACCTGGGCATTGGCGCCGGTGATTTTTACCGAAGAAAGAAACCGCTGCACTTGTTCTTCAAAACGTTTCTTTCCTTCCTCATTCAGGGCGGCATAAAAGCCTACATAATCGTTCAGTAGTTCCCGGTAATGTTCCGGCATTACAAAAGCCCTCGCCCGCCGTGGTTGAAAAACAAAGAGGATGACCAGGATGATGAGCGCTAATACAAAAAGGATCTGGAGCACCGTTGCCATAGGAAGGTGAAGGTAAAGCAGGAAGAGGGCATCTGAGCAAGGTGCAGGAAGTGAACCATACAGCCTGCTTCACAACCGTCCGGTTTCTTTGGTCTCAGATCCTGACCGTAGGTGAACCATAGCCCATGGCATTTTTATTGTGCGTTTTGGCATTCAACCATGGCCCCAGGGCATGGCTGTACATTTTCAAACACAAGCAAAAATTATTATGAATACAAAAGGAATGAGCCGCCGCAAAGCTCTTGGCGGCATTGGAGTGGGCCTTGCTTCTCTTGCTGTAGTACCGGCATGGGCCGCCCCGGCTGCAAACGCAGGTAACGCCGGCGCTGCAGGAATGGAGGATCCCCGGAATAAATACCCCAAACCGCCGTTTAAAAGTCAGTCGCAGCCCTGGCCGGGATTGGCC
>JAEVYV010000238.1 GCA_023392575.1 Bacteroidota bacterium
GTACACAACCATCCGGACGCCATTGTTTTTGTACGAGGGTTGCCCGACAGCCACGAAACCCTACAGGCGCCAGCCCATGTGGTATGGTACAACCATTTACCTGCCCAGGCCCTGGAGCAACAAATACGGGAGGCCTCACTTGTTATCAGTCGCTGTGGCTACAGCACCGTAATGGACCTGGCGGCCCTACAAAAAAAGAGCATTTTAATTCCAACCCCCGGACAAACCGAACAGGAATACCTGGCAAAGCACTTAATGAAAAACAACCTGGCCCTATGCATAGAACAACATAAATTCAACCTCCGCCAAGCGCTGGATCTTGCTTCTGCTTTTGATTACCACCCGCAAAATTTTAAGGCAACATCCAATCTGCAGCAGATTGTCGGCAATTTTACAGAACAATTAAGGGCACCGAAAAACAAGGCCGGTAAAAACCCGGCACCTCCGAAAAAATGAAAACCACCGCCAAAGCACATACCGCCGTATTGCTCACCAATCTTTTTTTTGCAGCCAATTACAGCCTGGTCAAAATGATCTCTCCTTCCCTGGTCAAGCCCCTGGCCTTAAATCTTTTACGAGTAGGTCTGAGCCTGGTGCTGTTTTGGGCCGCCTGGTTGTTCAGCAAAGCCCCGGCCGGCATCCGCAAAAAAGACCGGGCCCGGTTTGTCTGCTGCGGCCTGACCGGCGTGGCCCTGAACCAGGTACTGTTCATCAAGGGCCTCACCCTTACCTCCACCATTCATGCTTCTTTGCTTGCACTGGTCACGCCTTTGCTGGTTACGCTGTTTGCCCTGTGGGTGCTTAAAGAGCGGTTTACTATTTATAAGGCCCTGGGGTTGTCATTGGGCGTAGGCGGCTCTGTCTTTCTGATCCTGCAAAAAGAAGCCAGCGCCCATGCCAGCAATTATTTATTGGGTGATGTGCTGATTGTGATCAACGCGGTTTCCTACGCAGTTTATTTTATTTTGGTAAAACCCCTGATGCAGCATTACAGTCCCCTGCACGTGATTCGCTGGGTGTTCACCCTTGGCTTTTTTATGATCCTTCCCTTTGGCGGGCTGCAAACAACCGAAATCGCCTGGGGCAGTTTTCAGGGGCAGCATTATGCCGCCTTGTTTGGCGTAGTGGTAACCGGTACTTTTTTAGCCTACTATTTCAATGCCTTTGGCATTCAGCACATAGGAGCGGGCAAGGCCGGAAGTTATATTTATACACAGCCGGTTTTTGCCGTACTGATTGCCATCCTGGTTTTGGGAGAAACCCTAACCTGGCAAAAGATCGTGTCGGCCTGTTTTATTTTTACCGGCGTGTATCTGGTGAACTTTCGCAAAACAAGAGCGGCATGAGGAAGCAGCAGCGGATGCAGGAAAAGACTGCCGATGCCATCAATCTCAGGGAAGCGGATTTTTGGGATAGTCAAAAAATAAAAACTTCTTTTCTGCTTTTTCAAAATCGCTCCACTGGTCCGCGTTAATGTGAATGGCTATGATGCTGCAGGTGGGCATATCGTCAATGCGAACATTGGTCAGGGAGTTGGCAAACTCCGTAATGCCCGGGTTGTGCGAAAAGAAGGCCACCGTCTTGTTTTTGTCCTTTAGTGCGGTAATGGTTTTTTCAAACGCCGAGGATGTGGCCATATAAAGCTCGTCGACCAATTGGATATCGTCTTTTTTCAACCCATATTCTTCCGCAAAATACTTGGCTGTTTTTCTGGCTCTTTTAGCCGGGCTGGATACAAACAAATCAATCTCCGGTGTTTTCTCCTTTAACCGTTTGGCCATTTGCGGCGCTTCCTTTTTTCCCCGGTCGTTTAACGGGCGGTCAAAATCACTCAGGCCCGGAGCATCCCAACTGCTTTTGGCGTGGCGGACAAGAAGCAATGTTTTCATGAATTAAATTTCGTGATTTATTCGCTTCGCTTATAAAATTTCATGCGAAGACGCAGCGGCGCCAGGAAAAGTTTTTGATTGTTCTTTCATGCTTTATCAACCAATCAGAAGAGAATTAGCACAAGCAGGAACTATAGACTTCAAACCACAAACCATAAACGCCTAGTACCCTCTTGCATTCTTCCCTTCCATATAATTGATGAAAGCCGTATTTACCACCCGGTTGCCGCCCGGCGTGGGGTAGTTGCCCGTAAAATACCAGTCGCCCAGATTGCTGGGACAGGCTTCGTGCAAGGATTCAATGGTTTGGTAGATCACATCCACCGGTATGTGCAGGCCGGCAGGCGTCATCAGTTCTGCTATTTTTTTGGTGATTTCTTCGTTGGTGAAGGATTTGTAGATCTGCTTCACCACGTTCACCGTATGGAGTTGGTTGTTGCGGTGCAGTTCTTTGCACTGCGCATACAAGTCTTTCAAACAGCCTTCGTCCCCTCTTTCTTTGAGCAGTTCCACGGCGGCGTTGAAGGCGATAAAATCACCCAGTTTGCTCATGTCAATGCCGTAGCAATCCGGATAACGGATCTGCGGCGAAGAAGAAACCACAATAATGCGCTTGGGCTCCAGCCGCGACAGCATGCGGATGATGCTTTCCTTAAGCGTGGTGCCCCGCACAATGGAATCATCAATCACCACCAGCGTGTCCACTCCTTTGCGTACCGTACCGTAGGTAATGTCGTACACGTGCTGCACCATTTCGTTGCGGTTCACGTCTTCGGTAATGAAGGTGCGCATCTTCACGTCCTTGATGGCAATTTTTTCCATCCGCACCTTGCGGTTGATCATTTCGTGCAGCTTCTCGGGGTCGATGTCGTTGCCCCAGGAGGCAATGCGTTCTACCTTAATTTGGTTGAGGTAGTCCTCGCAGCCCTTTACCAGGCCATAAAAGGCCACTTCGGCGGTATTGGGTATAAAAGAAAAGATGGTGTTTTTTAAATCGAAGTCCACGGCTTCCAAAACCTGTTTGCTTAGATTGTAGCCCAGGCGCTGGCGTTCGCGGTAGATTTTCTCATCGCTGCCGCGGGAAAAATAAATGCGTTCAAAACTGCAGGCCTTTCGCTCCTTCGGTTCCACCACCTGTTCAATTTTCACCTCGCCGTTTTCGAAAACGATCAGGGCATTGCCGGGCATTAATTCCTTTACCTCGTTTTCGCCCACGTTAAAGGCTGTGCGGATGGCTGCTCTTTCAGAGGCCGCCACCACCACCTCCTCGTCGATGTAATAATAAGAGGGACGAATGCCATGAGCATCCCGGAACACAAAACCAATACCGTTGCCGGTAGCACCGCCCACATGAAAACCGCCGTCGAACAAAGGAATGGCTTTTTTCAGCACACCCACAATATCCAGCTGCTGTGGGTTGGCCTCATCGGCCTTTACCAAAAAGTGATGAATCACTTCCATCATGGCCGCCAGGTCGCTTTGCTTTTGAAACACTCCGGGATCCATGTTCACCAGTTCAAACAACTCATCGGTATTCACCAGGTTAAAGTTCCCGGCCAAAGCCAGGTTGCAGGCCGGTATGGTGTTGCGTTTTATAAAGGGATGGCAAAATTCTACATTATTCTTTCCCTGGGTGCCGTAGCGTAAATGGCCCAGCAGCAGTTCGCCCAAAAACGAAAGATGGCCCTTCATCAACCCCGGATAATGGCCGATTTCGGAATTGAATTTTTGAAGTTCCTTAAACTCCTCTCCAATTTGTTTAAAGATGTCGGCAATGGGTTGGTTTTCGCTGCTTCGGATGCGGGATAAAAAGGGATAACCGGGCTCTACATTCAGTTTCACCGCAGCCACACCGGCGCCGTCCTGGCCGCGGTTGTGCTGTTTTTCCATCAAAAGGTAGAGCTTATTTAGGCCCCAAAGTACCGAACCATATTTTTGCTGATAGTGCGAGAAGCGCTTGCGTAACCGGATAAAGGCAAGGCCGCATTCATGTTTTATTGCATCACTCATGGGAAGAAGGCGCAAAGGTAGGCCAAACTTAAATACCGATCAGAAGAACTCCGAAAATCGAAAGCGTGATGATTTGATTTTTTAACGGCCATTTCACGGATTGTAAAAATCTGTTATAGAACCGGTTGGGGCAGGGCAATGGGCATAACCACCCGCAGGCGGCACCCCTGGCCCGGTGCCGAAAATATTTCGGTCTGGCCATCAAAAAGTTCCACGCGGTTGCGGATGTTGGTAAAGCCCAACCCCTTGCGCACCGTTTTTTTGTCAAAGCCCTTTCCATCATCCTTGATCTCCAAAATCACACTTTGAATGGTGTTCTGCAGCGTTATAAAAATATTTCTTGCCTCGGCGTGCTTGGCAATATTGTTGAACTGCTCCTGTATGATGCGGAACAAAGTGAGTTTTTGGTTTTCGGGGAGAAAACCTTCTTCAAAATCCTCAAAGGAAAATTTGATCTTCAGCAGCTGAATGCGCCCAAACGAGTCGATCAACTCAGAAACAGAATCAATAAGCCCCAGGTCCTTTAAGGTATGCGGCAGTAGGGAACGGGACATGGCCCGCACTTCGTTGATCACATCCGCCACCCCCTTCAATGCCAGGCTAATCAGTTCTTCATTGGATTCGTTGGCTGTGTTTTTTACCATGTCCAAAAAAAGCTTGATAGTGGTCAGCTGCTGGCCAATGTTGTCGTGCAGTTCCTTGCCCATCTCCCGCCTTTCGGCTTCCTGTCCGTCAATTGTGGCCTGGGTCAGCTGCCGCTGGTAGTTGATGCTGTCGGAAAGCAGCTTTTTTTCCAGCTTTTTTCGTTCGGTAATATCGGTAAACGAGCTGATGACGTGCTGCACCTGGCCGGCGTCGTCCAGAACAGGATCGGTATTGAGCAGCAGCCAGATGCGCTCTTTTTTTTGGGGAAGCCAGATCCCCATCACCACATCCTTGATCAGGCGTTTTGTTTCCAGGGCCCGGAAAAAAGGCATTTCGCTTACCTGAAACAGCTTGCCTTCCTCGTTGATGATATCGGTATAAATTTTCCAGACCTGTTTGCCCAGGAGCGCTTCTTCCGGCACATCAAAAATCTTCAAAATGGAGTCGTTCCCCATGAGGATGTGGCCGTTTGCGTCCTGAAGCAAAACCCCCACCTGCAGGGCCTTTACCAGGTTCCGAAACCTTTTTTCGCTTTCTTTTAAGGCATCAAGCGCCTGTTTTCGCAGCGTATCGTTGTGAAAATAAATAACAAGACTGTTCACATGGGGCTGGTTCAAAAGGTTGTGACCCCTTACCATGCACCAGATCCATTGCCCGTTTTTATGCCGCAGCCTTATGGTAATAAACTTGGTTTCGGGGGTTTGCGAGATTTCCTGTCGGAACGATTTCTGGGCCGAGTCCAAATCTTCGGGATGAACAAATTCAAAACCCTTCTGGCCCACAATTTCATCTGCATCAAATCCCAACACATGGCTTACCGAAGCGGAGCAAAAGCTAATCCGGCTTTCGGCGTCCATCAAAACAATGGCATCGAGGGAATTGCCGATGAGGGCCCGGTAAAACGCTTCGCTTTGCTGAAGTTTTTGCTCTGCTCTTTTGCGTTCGGAAATGTCCCGGCCGACGGTCAACACCCCTATTTTTTCTCCTTTATCATTAACCACCAAAGACACCGTGTTCAACAGATATTTTACCTGTCCTTCGGCGTTGGTGTAGGCCACCTCTCCCTTCCAAACTCCTTTCTCAAAAACCTGCGTAATGGCCCTGTCCCTTTGCACATCCTGGTAGTCCAGTTGCACCAGCTCGGTAACCAGTTTTCCAACTGCCTGCCCGGCAGGGATGCCGTAAAATTCTTCTGCCGTTTTGTTCCAGAATTGAATGGTGCAGTCCAAAGAGCTGCTGATAATGATGTCCGAAACATTATCCATGATCGTTGCCTGGTAGCGCAACTGTTCTTCTTTTTGTTTTTGGTCTTCGATGTCCACCACCGAGCCCACGTACCCCATAAAACTGTTGCCGTCCACAAACCGCGGAATACTGATGTCGTGTACCCAACGGTATTCGCCGTCCTGGCGCCGCAGGCGGTAAACCAGCACGCATTGCTTTCTTTCCCCAAACGCCCGGTCGTATTGTTGCTTGGCGCTCCGGTAATCGTCCGGATGTACAAATTGGAACCAGCCCGAAGAGCCGTTGGCCGGCAGGTCTTCGCCGGTAAACTCCAGCCATTTTTTATTTAAATAGATGATCCGGTTTTGCTCATCACTCATCCAGATCATCACCGGGGCCAGGTCCGCTATTTCCTTGAACCTCTTTTCGCTTTCCTGCAGGTTTTTTTCGGCTTTTTTTTGTTCGGTGATGTCTATTTGTGTTCCCCAGATTCTTTTTAAATGCCCGTTTTCAATAATGCCCAGCGAACTGTTTAAAAAATACCTGGAGCGGCCGTCTTTGTCTTTTTCATGCGACTCTTCGTTGTGCAGCCGGAATCCGTTTTGCACAAAAGAAATGATGTAGGCCCGGTTGGCCGGGTCATCAAAATCCAGCAGTTGGTTGGGCAACAGGCCAATCATAGAGGCCGGGTCGGTGTAGCCGTACATGGCGGCCAGGGCCCGGTTGCATTCCGAAATGGCGCCATCCGTTTTTAAATACTCTAAAAACGCAATCGCCGGCAGGGTTATGGGCACCGGCTTTTTGAATTCGTGGCAAAAAATTCCTACCGACGAATTTTCAATATAGGTTTTATAGCGGTGGCGTTCTTCTTCTATATTCTTTTGAAGCGTCATCCGCTCCGTCACGTCCACCGCCGTCACCTGGTAAAAACCTTTGTCCCTCACCGTGATCCGGGATGCAAACAATTCCACCCAAAGAGCGGCTCCATCCTTGCGGTACTGCTGGTAATAACCCGGCAGTTGGCCGGTTTCTCTCGTCTGGGCCAGCAGTTGAAAAAACAGCACCCGGCTTTCTTGGGCAAACAGGTTTAAAAACGATGTTCCTTCCCATTCCGAAACCGTGTATTGGTAAAGACGGAGGGCCGCCTGGTTGGCAAAAACAATCTTGTGTTCCCGCACATCAATGATCCAGGCAGGCAGGGGATGAGAGTCGAATAAGATGCGACCGGCATCAGGCAGTAAGCTAGTTTTTGAAGGGAAGAACATGAATTTGAGAGCTATGCAAAGGACAGATATTAGCTGTTAAAAATACACCATCTCCATAAGATGGAGAAACCTTCCGCGGGGTTATTGAAACAAGTAAAGGAAAACATTTAATAAACAAAGGCCGTCTTACAAGGTAAACCACTGTAAAACGGCCTGATAAATCTTTGTTGCCGGCGCTGCCTGCTGGGGCAGCAGCGGGTTTTATTTAGAAGCGTAGGTTTTTTCCACATCCACCCAATTTTTCAATTGCGGGCAGTCAGCATCTTCGGGATCGATCATGATGTAATAAGAAGAAATGTGGGCCTTAAGCCATTTGTCCAGGGCCTGGTATTTTTTTTCTTCCAGGGCCGACTGAGCGATGCGGTTGTAGTCATCGCGCAGGTTTAAGCGGTGCGGCTCGGTACGGGATTTCAGATACAGAATGCGAACACCTTTTTTGCCGCGTTCATCGGTGAACACAGTGGGCTGCGAATATTCGCCTATTTTCAGCTTGTCCAGCATGGACACCACTTCTTTATCCAGTTCGTCGATGCGGTTGTACGAGTCGCCGTCGCCGCTGATGATGTAAGGGCCAGCATATTTGGCCTGTTCGTCTTCGCTGTACCTGCCGGCAGCGCTGTTGAAATCAATTGTTCCGGCAATCAGTTTGGCCCGAACAGAGTCCAGCTTGGCCACGCTTTCATTGACCTCGGCGTCCGAAATGGGCGGGATGCGCAAAATATGGCGGATGATGGCGTCGTCGCCGTTTCTTTTTTCCATCTTAATCAGGTGGTAGCCAAATTTGGTTTTCACCACATTGGACATTTCGCCTTCCTTGAGGCGGAAGGCCGCTGCCATAAAAGCGGGGTCCCACTGTTTTTC
>JAEVYV010000254.1 GCA_023392575.1 Bacteroidota bacterium
GATAGGTTAAGGGAAAATAACAAAGCGAAGAATAATGAATGATCTTGGTGCGGACAATAGAAAACAGGAGCAGCACCACCCTGAAAAGGATCAACATCCACTGGTGAAAATAAGCCGGAAGCCTCTCCCCCTGCCCTGGTTTTCTCATGGCCGGAATGGCCAGGGCCGCAGCCGGAAAGCAGCCAAAAAGCAACACCGGCAAATGATAATAAATAGGGCCGCCATGACCCGATTCCCCGGTAGAAAACAGCCGCACCTGGTAGGCAAAGAATTCATAAATCACCTGCTGCTGTCCGTTCAGATACAGGGCCAGAAACCACAGGCTGCCCACAACAAGCGCCGGCAGAATAAACCAGACCAAATCCAAGGGTCGTGGCCGGTTTCGAAAACGGCTGATCACTAAATACGTAAGGTAGCAAAGAGCAATGACCAACAAGGCTACCGGTCCTTTGGTCATCATGGCCAGCCCGGCAAACAACCCGCTAAGGCCAAGCCTCCATTTAAAATGCGTTTGTCCGGGACCGTAATAGAGCAGCAGATAATAAACAGATAAAAAGATAAAGAGGTTGAACCAGGGATCGATAATACCGGATTTAAAGTAAAACTGGGGCAGAAAGGAAGCGGCAAAGACCAGGGCCCACATCCAGCCGAATTGTTCATCCACCAGCTTTTTGCCGATCCGATACACCAACAAAAGAGTAATGATGCCACAAACAGCGTTGGGAAAACGGGCTGCAAATTCATTGATGCCAAAGACCTTCATGGACAAGACCTGAAGCCAAAAGAACAAAGGCGGTTTTTCCCAAAAAGGCTGGTAATTGATCTGGGGGATGGAGTAGTTCCCAGTTGCCAGCATTTCCCGGCTTGCTTCGGCAAAATTGACCTCGTCCCAATCAAACAAATGAACAAGTCCCAAAAACGGAACAAACAAAAGAACAGCGCCGACAAAGATGCAGCCTTCTTTCCAAGGCAAAGGCCTGAATAGCCGGACAGTCCTGATCTTATCCATACGCTGGTAAAATGATACAATTAAATTACGTTTTTAATCACGGATAGTGATTATGTGTTTTGAATTAAAAGCCATAGCCCACATAAAAGCTCAGAGGGATTTTTATTCCGGCATTCTGCGGAAAGAGGTTGCCATTGGAATAATGCCCAATGGTGGCTTCCAGGTTCAGGTTTTTCTTTTTGCCCATAAAAAATCCCATGCCCATAAGGTCCTGAAACGTAAAGTGGGTGCCGGTATCGTTGCCGTCAATCTCGGTCTTTGAAATAAAACTGGGGCCCGCCACCGAATAAAGAAAATAAAGATCTGCGGGTTTGGTTCGAAGCGCCGTGAAGCGAAACAAGGGGTAAAGGGAAAAAGCAAAAAATTGATTGCCGTCCCTCCGGCTTTTCATAAAGGTCAGGCTGGCACCGGTTTCCAGGGAAAACACCTTCCGGGTGTGAAACACCGTGTGCTGATAACGCAGGGAAAAGCCCTTGCGCACTTCGGCATCGCCACCCCAGAAAACGGGTAATTTATCTCCGGAAACAAAATCGTTCACCCCGTAGCCTGCAGCATTGGTAATATAGCCGGCCTGCACCAGGTTGCGGGGAAAATGGTAGCCGGCCTGCAGCACTTTTTCAATTTGCCCGGGGCCCAGCGGACGCAAAGTGTAGCGAAAACCGCCCGAAACAAAAAGGATATGCGGCTGCGTTTGTTTTTCATTGGAGAGGACATAGGCCAAATTGGTGGTCAGGTGCCATTTGGGGCTTAGTTGATATTCCAGTCCCAAGCCCGAAAGGATGGTAGCGTAACTGGCATCGCGAAGCACAGGAGAGGCATCCATGCTAAAGCCTTTTCTAGTGATGATGCCCAGGCCGGCTTCGCCGTAGACCGAAAACTTTTTAAACAGGGGCTGTCCCAGCTTGGCGGTTAATCCGGCCACATTCATCCATACCGAATGGTTTTGATTGGTGCCGTTGATGCCCTGGTACTCCACCCACAATACGGGCCGCATGTAGGTGATTTGGGCGGATAGGTGCGGGGTGAATTCGTGGCCAAACAACACCAGCCTTACGCCTGCATGGGGAATGCGTATGGAGGACGACCGAAACCCGGCTGCCAATTGCCGGTCCGAAAAAGGATAATAGATCAAACCGGGGCTAACACTGAAATAGGAATGGGAAAGAAGGCGGGGATACTGCACGTTTTGTTTTGCCTGCGCCAGGGAAGCAGCCACCCACAAGGATGATAAAAAAGTCAGGAGATGCCTTTTCATCAGAATTGGTTGAAGCTAAGTTAAACCAAAACCTTGGTCCATGTCATAAGAGAGCATTCATGGAGCTTATATTTTTTCAACAGCAATTGTACTTGCCGGTCATGGGTGAACTAAAAGCTATATCGGAAGTATTGCGCTACTTGCAATTTGCTGATGCCATAAAGCCCTGGAGTTGTCAGGGCTTTATAATTAATTCTCCTTTGGCTCCCATATTATAGGCTCTTCTTGCCCTTCCAGCACTTCATTATGTATTAGCTCATTGTCTATAATCTCTATAGGTATACCGTCTGGGAAGGCTGGGCACAACCCAAAGCCTTCAAAGTGCTTACAGAGGTTACATTGCGGTGCTCGGGGTACCCCTGAATACTCGTCAACGAATGGAGTTTTTACGTTCATACTATAGTACCTTTTTACATTGACAGAATTTAATCAATAGCGACACTAAAAAAGCACTACAGTAGAGGCTTTTATTTGATTGTTCAGTACTAGCTGTAGCTCCGTTTTGTATTGTTACTTTCCGATACAGAAGTTGTAGAATGCAGCATTATCAATAGTTTCAGAAGATTGGGCAACAAATAGGCAACATGAAACGCTGAAAGAAGTGAAAGAGGTAAACAAACAAAAGAAAAAATGTTGTTCCTATAAGAGTGTGTTTATCCTGATCATCGGTATCTGCGAAGACGGGCTTCCCCTATCTTAATTGCCTGGCAACAGTTTCGTGCTGCAAGCCCATGTACTGGCAAAACTCTTCAATGGTAACAACCTGGTGTTGCTGCTTCTTGAAGTGGTCCTTGATCTTCTTAATAAGGTTTCTGCCATACCTGTCGCTTCTACCTGTGATTATCTGAATGTCTTTCGGATAAATACACAGTCTATTCATTCTTCAATCTATAATTTGATACTCCATCCATACTTTATCTATGCCGTTGTGTAGGATGAACTATTGCAAATATAATCAGTTTTTTAGAGAGGTAAAACGGTGCTTGTTGGAATAATATGGAATAATCGGAACGAATGACTTTGCTTATTTGCGAGGCTTTTTTAGCAGGGGTAATTTTAGTATTGATAGCTGATAAAACAGCAAAATATTAGGTCACTAACCCTTAAAAAACTTTATAAAAATGGCAAGGCAAAAAGGAATTATCAAACTGGATGGTACAATTGGAGGTATCACTTTTTACAAATCCCAGGATGGCTATTTAGCCAGGGAAAAAGGTGGTGTGCCTGCTGATCGAATTGCAAACGATCCGGCATTTCAAAGAACTCGTGAAAACGGCGCTGAATTTGGCAGAGCCGGTAAAGCAGGAAAAATCCTGAGAACTGCAATCCGTGCAATGTTGCAAAACGCTTCCGACAGCAAAATGGTTAGCCGTCTTACGACTGAAATGGTAAAGGTTATCCAGGCTGATGCAACCAACACAAGGGGTCAAAGAAACGTGATTGATGGTGAAGCCGAGCTTTTGGAAGGTTTCGAGTTTAACATCAACGGTAAACTTGGAACAACCTTGTATGCCCCTTACACAGCTACTATTGATCGTGTAACCGGTGCTTTGGCTGTAAGCATTCCGGCTTTCGTTCCGTTGAACATGATTGCTGCTCCTGGTGGTGCTACACATTTCAAGATTGTTTCTGCAGGTGCGGAAATCGATTTTGAGAATGAAACTTTCGTAATGGATAGCAGTGCATCTGCTGTGCTGCCGTGGGATACAACTGCAACTGCAGTGTTGAACCTGACAAACAATGTGACTGCCAACAGTACAGATCCTTTGTTTCTCGTGTTAGGAATTGAATTTTACCAGGAAGTAAACGGAGCACAGTACCCTTTGAAAAATGGTGCTTACAATGCCCTTGCTCTGGTGAAAGTAAGCGGTGTATAAAATCTGTTCTTTCTTCAGTTAGTAAAGGTCCTGCCCATCCGGCGGGACTTTTTCATTTTCAGCAAAGCCCCTAAAAGGGCAATGCTGAAAGCTGACGGCGACCTGATGGAAAACAATGAAGATACCAACCAAGGGAACCAACTACAAAGACACGGGAACCACCGTAACGAAAATGAACGTGCCGCCTGCCTACGTGCTTGCTGAAAACCCAAGAGGGCAAAACTGGAACAGGACCGAACTGCAAGCTGAATGGGCAAACTGCCAAACGACGACTGGTGATGATGCGAAGCTGCTTTTGCATAACTATGATTTTTTATAAGCATCTTCTCCAGCGAAGGCAGATAAAAAACCAAAAGGAAACGGAATAAAAGATGGCTTTGCGTGTCGGGTTTTGTGTTTATGCCGTAGTCTTTTGGTTTTTTAAGTTGGCTCTGTGTGCCGGGCTGCCGTAGCTAACTTTGCTTTATAAAAAACATATCCGCAAAAGCTGTATTCATTCCTGGCGTTGGTAGTTATACAAAAAGCAGCCGTTTCCGACTGCTTTCTTTGCTTAGTATTCCTTTGGAAGCATCAAGCAACCATCCACTAACCAAATGGTGGCAAGATCATAAGGAAAGTCGCTAAATGGTATTTCCTGGCATGTGATGTCTTTGCCGTTACCATCATTACAAATGATTTTGAACTTGTCGCCTTCTACTCTATTCAGATCCCACACCTGAAACGGTTCTTCTCTAACTACTTTGTTGGTTTGATGGCTAATAATTAAATCAATCAACCAGTAAGCTCCACAACCTTCAGCTAATTCTTTCACTCCATCTGTGTAGAGCAATTTCGCAATGTTGTGACGGTAGAAATTTTCTGAACCCATGCTGCTTCCGAAGTAGTGATTTGCATTCTTCATGACTTAAAAAATTTATTTTTTAAAAGAAAAAAGAGAAAAAAAGAAAGCATCTACATCAGGCGGCGTGGCTGGCTGCAAAGAAGCAACGCAATAAAAGATGGCTTTGTGCGGTGGGCTTTGTGTTTATGGCGGAATTTCTTTGCAGCCAAAAGTCAAGGGCTGTGGTAGCCGACTAACTTGCTGCACTTTTTTTCCTGTTCTTTTAAGAACGTGTTATTCATTCAACCTTGTGTTTCTTCCTGCTCAATTGTATTCCCCTGGGCGTTGGCAAAAAAGGTAAAAGCGCCTGCGGCAAAAAGAAGCGTCAGGCGCCGCTGGGAGTAACAGCGGCTGTAGCATAGCAGCGTAGCGAGCCGTCAAAAGCCACTGGAATGAGGAACGAATGGAAGTGGCTGCGAGCACCACCGGCTGGGGTGGACAGTAAAGCGACTGAAAGGAGCGATGGACACACAGTGAAGGGGCGGAACGTGACATGCACTTCAAGGCTTTTTGTGTAGGTTAGTGCATGAGCAAGGGTTTGTGTCAGTGCAGCCCCGTAACGCAGACGGTGGTACGCAAGGCGAGCAAAATTATTGGCAGCGGGTGGACTGAATGCGACCGAAATGAATGTAGGACGTAGTGGAGCGGAATGGAACCCAGTGAGTATTGTAG
>JAEVYV010000355.1 GCA_023392575.1 Bacteroidota bacterium
CCCCCAGGCCCCATAGCTGTAAAAGCGCTTGCTGACATAAGCGTTTGCCCCCGGGCGGCTGATCCTGATCTCATAATCGCCGGGCGAACGGGGAATGTAGTTCATAACTGTGTTGGCGCCCACGGTAATCTCCTGCTCCTGCATCACCTTATCTTCTTTTTGCGATTCGTAACGGAAGTAGCTGCCGCTTTTCACCAGTACGGTTTTGTATTCGTGCTTGATCACCTGCAGCCGGGCTGTGGCCGTGACCGGCGCACCTTCTTTGTTTACAGACACCAGGGCAAATTTTACCGGCTGGTTCAGGGGATAGTAATACCCTCCTTCGTCTTTAATGCCGTGAAAAACTTCCTGGGTATAAATATCTGTGGCCACGCGGCGGCTGACCGGCCGGCCAGTTTCATCAAACACGGTAACGTAAAAACTAGCCTGCAGCAGCCCGGCGTTTCGATACATGGCGGGAACCGTATACCCAATAAGGGCATTCCCGTCTCCGTCCGTTTTTCCCTCCTTCACTTCCTTGTCGTGAAACTCGCTTTGATTGGCCAAAGAAAAATTATAGTCACTGTATTTTTTGACGGAAAACGGTTTTTGCCGCACCTGGATCTCTGCTTCGTAATGACGGTGGGCCGCCGGCGGACCAAAGAAGTTTATGGCATGAACATTCAGGATTGCCGATTCTGCGGGGCGAAGAAAAGGCTTGTCCAGTTGAGCCGCAACCTTTATTCTGTCCGGCACAAATTCTTCAATCATAAAATTTTTAGACGCCAGCAAAACATCGTTGGAACTGTACACTTCCAGCGTATAGCTCCCTGTAATGGCCGATGCCGATATTTCCACCGATCCCTCGGTCGCCCCCTGCTCGTTCAGGCTCTTGCGCAAAGCCTTCAGTTCCTTGCCATTGGGCAATAAAAACTTCAGTTTTACCGGAATTTCGCCGGGGCTTTTCCAGGCTTTATCCCGCAGGATCACCGAAAAATTCACTTTCTCACCGGGCCGGTAAATGTCTCGTTCCGCATATATAAAGGCATCCAGCCCGGTGGCGTTGGCTCTCTTTCCGCCAACATCAAACCGGGAGGTGTTGACCCGGGTATTGTTGAAAGGCAGGTAGGTAAAATCATCGGCTGTTTTGGCAATAACCATTGCCGGTTTAAATCCTGCAAAATTTTTGGTAGCTACAGCTACTTCTGCAGCTCCCTCTGCGTTGGTGGCCCCGGTCCCCAACAACTGGTTGTTGGCTCCGTACACATTTACCGTAACCCCCTGCAGCGGACCCGCCGTTTTGATGGAATTGGCAAACACGTACATTTTGTCCGGGCCTTGTTTGGCGATTAAGCCGATGTCGGAAAAAGAAACAAAGCGGCTGTCCCGGACCCAGTAGTCTTCGGCAGACCGGATCATCACATGATAAATGCCCTTGGCATCGGGCAGGCGGTCTTCAAACTGGGACAGGTTTAAAATGCGGCCGTTGCCCGATTTGGGCAGGGATCGGGTATCGATTTCTTTGCTGTAAAGCACATCGCCGGCCGTAGCTTCGGAGTAATTTCCGTACTCCTTTTCGTATGCCGCAAAGTCCTCCTGATCGGTTTCCCGCGGATAATAGCCATACCGTTCGGCCATCAGCAGATTGCTTTCGTAAATTTTGGAAATGACCAGTTTTATTTTTTTGGTGTTGGTGATGCGCACTTCCATATTGCCACCGCCGCGCCTGGATAAATAAATGGCTTTGCTGTTGGTAAAACTGATCTGTGATTCCAGTTGCCCAAAGGCCACACTGCCGTTGTAATCTTCTTTCAACACACCGCCAACCTGACCCCGCAATCCTTTTGCGATGGTAAGCGTATAGCTGTTCTCTGCCTGAAATTTATCGCTTCGCAAGGTTGCGCCGTAATCGGTGTACTCAACGGTATAGGCAACGGCAGGATTGAATTTAATATAGTTGCTCAATCCACCCCCGGTAAGTTGCTGGCTGGTATAGAGGTGCACCACCCCCTGCGTTCCATCGTGCTCCGACTCCACGTTGTTGATGTTTAAAACATAGGGCGAAGGAATAGACAGAAGTGTTTTGATGGCTTCTCTTGTAGCCAGATTGCCCTTGTCGGGTTTTAACCCTGCGGAAATGCTGATCTGTGTTTCGTAGTTTTTGTCTTCGGTCTTAAACCCGTTGAGCCGAAGACCAATGGTGTTGCTGACGCCCACATTTTGAATCACATACCCGGCTTTTTTTCCTTCCACTTCCACATCCAGCTTACCCTTAAGTTCTTCCACCTTTACCGGATAGTTGAACTGCAGATAAATCTGCGGCACGGCCGTGCGGCTGGCTTCATCCTGCAATACCCAGTTTACCTGGGCATCGTTTAGTTGCAGCGGGGCCGTGTGAAACCTGATTTCATCGGCGCCCTTTAAATCATTGTATTTGCTGTAGCGCAACACTTCGTTTTTAATCTTTGCCTTATAGGCAGTGGCCGGCAGCAAGGGCTGTGCCGGAGAAAAAACCAGTTCACCGGGGCCACTCCAACGGAAACGGCCGGCAATGCGGGGTTCAAAAGAAACATAGTCGGCCGAATCCCAGTTGTTCAGCAACGAATCGGGGTAAAGCGATTTATCAAAGCGGAAAACCAGGTTGCCCAACTGCGGCACTTCGTTTTTGGCATTGGTGTAGTCAAGGGCAACGTAATTTCGGTTGCAGGCCAAGAAAAAAAAGGCAAGGGCACAAAAAAGCACAACCGTGAGGGAAAGTTTATTGCGCATAAAATAATTGTTCGTATTTGAAATTATTGTTCGTATTTGGCATCGAAATATAGACAAAAAAAGAAAGAGTTAAATTCTCTGCCGGTCATTTTGGTTCATGAAAGAAAACTGAATTTAGAGGCACAAACTAATGCTAAGGGGGCTGGCTCGATGAGTCCATACAAAGTAAAAAGATTAGAACAGAAAGTTACTAAGCAAAAAATAGTGCGGGCTGTTAAAAGATTGGTAATTGCCTGCGGTTGTGCCTTCCTGTTATTTCTGTTGCTTAACCTTCTGTTCCCCTTGCCCGACGCCGTGGAATACTCCACCACCGTTTCCGATGCCCACAACGAAGTCGTGAACGCCTTTCTTACCAAAGACGAGAAATGGCGCATGAAAACGGAACTGAAAGAAATCTCACCCCTGCTCCGCAAAACCATCATCGCCAAAGAAGACAAGTGGTTTTATTACCACCCCGGCATCAATCCCCTGGCGATAGGCCGGGCCGCGGTTATGAATCTGCTCCGGATGAAACGAACCTCCGGCGCCTCCACCATTACCATGCAGGTGGCAAGAGCCCTGGAGCCCCGCCCAAGAACCCTGCTTTCCAAGGCACTGGAAACGTTTCGGGCTTTTCAACTGGAATGGAAATACAGCAAGGATGAAATCCTGCAACTCTATTTAAATCTTGTTCCGTACGGAGGTAATATTGAAGGCGTAAAAGCGGCCTCGCTGCTTTATTTCAAAAAAAACCCCGACCATCTTTCCCTGGCCGAAATCACCGCCTTGTCCATCATTCCCAACCGCCCCTCTTCGCTGGTCATCGGAAAAGCAAATGACCGGATCGTTAAAGAACGCAACCGCTGGCTCGAAAAATTTGCCAAGGAAGGGGTTTTCTCGGCCCGGGAAATTGAAGATGCCCTGGCAGAACCCCTAACCGCCCACCGCACAACCGTTCCGCACTTCATTCCCCACCTGGCGTACAAACTGAAATCGGCCTCTTCGGAAAACAACATCAAAACCAATATTGTTCTCAACACCCAACTGAAAATTGAAAAACTTACCGAAGATTACATACGGGCATTACGATTAAAAAACATCCGCAACGCGGCCGTGGTGGTCATCGACAACAAGACTCACAAGGTAGTTTCCTATGTAGGTTCGGCAAATTTTGCAGACACCACCGATGGCGGCCAGGTGAACGGTGCGGCAGCCATTCGCCAGCCGGGCAGCACCTTAAAGCCCTTACTTTATGGTTTGTGTATTGATGACGGCTTGCTAACACCGAAAACAGTGATTAGCGATGTGCCGATAAACTACAGCGGCTATGCGCCGGAGAATTACGACCAGAAATTTAATGGTGATGTAACCATGGAGTATGCACTGGAGCACTCCCTGAACATTCCTTCGGTAAAAAGCCTGAAACAACTGGGTGAAGCCCGAATGATCAGCAAACTCGTTGCCTGCGATTTCAGGCAAATTCAAAAAGATCAAAACAAGCTGGGTCTGTCCCTCATCCTGGGCGGCTGCGGGGCCACCCTGGAACAACTGACCGGCCTATTTTCCGCCCTGGCCAACGAGGGGGCGTACACACCGCCGCAGTTTTTACCAACAAGTCCGTCCTCCAAAAAAATTCAGTTGCTTTCCCCCGAAGCCAGTTTCATGATTACGGAGATCCTGTCAAAAGTAGCCCGTCCCGACTTTCCCTTAAACTGGACGGCCACCGAACGCATGCCGAAAATTGCCTGGAAAACCGGCACTTCCTACGGACGGAAAGATGCCTGGAGCATTGGCTACAACAAAAATTTTACGGTGGGGGTTTGGGTTGGAAATTTTTCCGGACAGGGGGTGCCGGAACTGAGCGGCGCCAATACGGCCACGCCGCTTCTGTTTAAAATTTTTAACACCATTGATTACGATAGCCATTCGGGCTGGTATGCACCGCCCAAAAATTGCGAACTCAGGCAGGTGTGCAGCGAAACAGGCCTGCCGCCCGGCCCCCACTGCACCAATCTTGTCAGCGACTATTTTATTCCGCTGATCAGCACCACCACGGCCTGCCACCATTTGCAGGAGGTAAAAATATCGCCGGATGCCTCGGTTTCCTATTGCGAAACCTGTGCCCCCGCCACGGGTTATGTAAAGAAATGGTACCGGGTGGCGA
>JAEVYV010000377.1 GCA_023392575.1 Bacteroidota bacterium
ATATGTGCCCGAAGACTGGACCTATACTTATTTCCGGTATAATGATACCCAAACCGTAATGGTGGTAATGAACACCAGCACTGATGAAAAAACAATTGATCCACAACGCTTTTCAGAAAACATAAAAGATTTCAAAACAGCAAGGGATATTGTCACTTCAACTACCCATGACCTGAACACGAAATGGAAGGTGCCGGGGAAAACAGCATGGGTGATGGAATTGGAAAAATAGAGAGTGGTAAGTAGTAAGTGGAAAGTGGGAGAGGATGATTTCCGCTTGCCACTCTCTACTCACCACTAACTATTCTCTATCTCAAATAACAAAATTCATAACCAGGTGCTTCCCATAGCTGCCCCAGTTCTTCAAAACCTTGTCAAGCGACTGTATCATGCTGCGGCGATCTACTTTTTTACCCTTGGTAACAGGTATCACCTTTTTCATATCCACTCCATTCACTTCTACTTTGGTAGCAAACCAGGTGGTATGAATGCGGGGCATGCCCAGTCCCAATATCATACCGGGCAATCCGTTAGCACTTTCAGGGCCGCCATTGGGTAAAATTTCATCGGTATAAAAAGCAAATAAGGTCACCGAATCATCAAACAGCCCAATGGCCTTCCGGCATTCATAACCCGCAATGATGCGGGTATCAGGTGTGAGTTTCCATTTTATTTTCAGCAAGCTATCCTGCACCAAAAACGTTTCTTCAAAAACCGGTTTTTGGGTGATGGTGGTTCCTGCATGATAATCGTTATACACCACATTTTTATCGGCAATTCCCTGCCAGAACGATCTGGGGTCAAAGGCTACTTCCCGCCCGGGCTTATAAATGGACCGGGCCGTATCGCCAATAAAATCAAAATAGGTAACCGTTTTCTCGGGCAAGCGGTCTTTCGCTACCTCGTACCATTCCGGTTCTATAGCTTTTATCAATTGCCTTACATACACTACTTTTTCGAATTCGACTTTCACCAAAGGATGAAAGGTTGTTTGTGCGTTGGCGGCGAGGGCTATGCCTGATACAATAAGGGCAATCAGTATTTTTTTCATATTATTTGTTTTGGCCGGGCATTTTACTAAGTGACCATTCAAATTTCAGGAAGAAGTAACGGCTGATGCGGGCATACCTGTCTTCCGAAATAAAATTGCTGGTGATGTTGCGGTTGAAACCTTTGTTCTTATCCAAGATGTCGTTGGCGATCAGGTAGATCTTTCCGGATTTGTCCTTGAATACCTTTTTCGAAAGACTGGCATTCCAAATGGTTTGGTTCGGGTTGCCGGCAAAAGCGGAAAGGTTTTGGCGAAGGTCAAAATTGCAGCTGGAAGACAGATCCAGTTTGCCTGGCAGTGTTATTGTGGTTTCAATACCTCCTCCGTAGTTCCAGTAATTGTTTTTCAGGTTCGGATTAAGAGATGACTCTGAAATATTATAACCGGCTTTGGGTCCTATCTCAAAAGAAAACTTATCCGGGTTGTTGTAACGCAGAGCAAACCCAAAGTCAGAATTTAAGTAAGATGTAGCATTTCTTTTTGCAACAGGATCTCCCTTCTCCTGAATAAAGTTGATATTTTTTCCGCCATTGCCCTGGGCATTGAAGCTATATCCCAATTTCTTTTCACCGCCGTCCTTAAAATAATCAGCATAGAAATACCAGCTCTTGCTCCCGTTCACATTCACCGGTGTATAGGTTTGCTTGCCCCGATTAACATCCAAAGAAGTGAACATGGCAATGGTATTCACCGGAATATCATATCCGAAATTAGCAAACAACCCTTTCTGGCTAAGCGTTTTGTAGGTGTTGAACCCGATATTGATGTTGTGATTAAAACCAACTTTCAAATCAGGGTTGCCAATAAAAATATTTTGTCGGTCCGTATTATCCCGAATGGGCTGCAATTGATCTATGGTTGGCTGGCGGGTCGTTCCCCGGTAGTTGACCCTGAGGTTTGTTTGCGGCTTGAGGGTATAGTTAATACTTGCCTGCGGTGTAAGGTTTAAGAAATCATAATTGTTTCGCTTGTTGTTGTCCAGGTTGAACAATTTCAGCTTTACCGAGGAAACACCGGAACCAAAAGCGGCTCTCAGCTTTTTATCGCTGAACTTGAAAATGGTGGTGCCGCTATGCGAGAAAACATCCAGGTCAAAATTATTACTGAACGCCTGGTCCAGTTCGACGTACTTGCCTGCTACATCCTTGTCATAGGTATTGCGGTGCGCAACAGAATTATTTTTATTGAACGCATAATCCACCACCAGGCTCCATTTTAAGGAAAGGGGTTCGCTCCATGTAAGTTTAGCCCCCAAGGTTTTGGAACTACCTGTCATCCTTTTTTGCTGGTCGCCAATATCAACAGAGTCCACCGCCCCGCCTTTATAATAATCGGTGTGGGTTTGAACAATGCCGTTTTGTTTGTCTTCAATGATGCCAAAACGCAAAGTAGTGATCAGTAACCTGTTCTTCTTTTTAAATTGTTGCCTGTACACCAGTTGGTTATCACTCTGTACTTTTTCCGTATGATTATCCTGTAGCTGATCGCTTTTATTGATATATGCCCTTGATTCATCCAGGAACTCACTATAGGTTTTATTAAACACGTCTGTCTTTTTAAAAAAGCCGGCAGTTGTAAACTTCAGGGAGGCCAGCGAATCCAGTTTCCACTCATATTTTCCGTTCACGCTGTGCTGTTGGTTCAGACCGCTGGAGTTTTGATAGCGGTTGCGGTACGTCGTTCCTTCAGAAAGAATATTTTGGGTAAGGGTAGAGGCGGTGTTTACTGTGCCCAGCCTGTTGTAACGGTAAGAGCCGTTGATACTGTTTTTGTCTTCGTGCCATTTATTACTGAACAAAGCTCCGGCTGTGTATGAATTGGGCAATCCGCGTAAACTCCAGTCGTTAAAGCCATCATTGGAGCCAAAGCTGTAATAATAGCCGTTTATTTCGTCGTACTCCCAATCGTCATCTATACCAAGCTACTGCCGGTCATCCCAGTTCAGGCTGCCGGTGGAAATATCGCTTTTGGTTCCGTAAACCGAAAATTTCTTTTTGCCCGAAAAGCGGTTGTACAAAACCTTTGCATCTACCAGCTTATCAAAATCAGAAGCCGCATGGGCCTTGCCAAACGCTCCTTTTTTGGCATCTTCTTTTAATTTGATATTGACCGTTTTGCCTTCGTTACCGGTAGAAATGCCGGTCAGGTTTTGCTGCTCCGTTTTGGTATCATACACCTGCACTTTATCCACCGCCTTTGCCGAAATGTTTTGGGTGGCCATGGTAGGATCATCGCCAAAAAACTCTTCGCCATCCACCAGCACTTTTTGCACCCGCTGGCCCTGCGTGGTGATCTCGCCTTTGCTGTTGACCTGGAAGCCCGGAAGTTTTTTCAGCAGTTCCTCCACCGTTGCCCCGTCCTTTACATGAAAGCTGTCCGCCACAAATTCGGTGGTGTCGCCCTTGATGCGGATGGCACCGGCGCTGCGGATAACTACCGCATCCAGCAGTTGCGACTTCAATGAGAGCGGGATGGTGCCCAAATTGGTTTCCGGCTGATTGGGTATTTCTACTTCATCGGAAAAATCAGCGAACTTCGGATAGGTAACCAGCAACAGGTACCTGCCCGGATGGACATCGGGAAGTGAAAAAGTCCCGCTTTTGTCCGTCCGCACAAACTTATACAGGGTAGAGTCCTTTCTTTGCAATAAGGAAACAACTGCGTTGGGTAAGTTTTTGCGTCCCAGAGTATCGGTAATGGTTCCGCTGACGGATGATTGTTGGGCGAAAGAGACATGCACAAGCATGCTAAGGAATAGGCCGGCAAGCAATTTTCTCATGTGTAGTTAGGCGCAGGTTATAAGAAACAATAGTAATATGAAAAACCTTATTGTCTTGTTAACTTTACTTAAACGGTAATAATTCCTGACTTATGATGCAACCGGCCGATAAATCCACAAATGGCAAACAAAAAGGACAAGGGGCTGCACGAACGCCAACAGCAGCCCCCCAGGCACCCACCCCCACGGAACGGTACGAAGACCGGAATTTTGTGGATACCACCCAGGCGGTTTGGAATTACTCCATCCTGTACGACGACGATATTGCCACTTTTCAAAACGGCACCCATTACAAGCTGTATAAAAAATTTGGTTCCAAAAAATTAACGGTGCTGGGTCGCGAAGGCTATTATTTCTGCGTTTGGGCGCCCAATGCCACCAAGGTGACGGTGGTCGGCAATTTTAACGACTGGAACAAAGACACCCATCTGCTGCATCCCCGGTGGGACAACAGCGGCATTTGGGAGGGCTTTATCCCCGGCATCCCCCGCGGCGACCTCTATAAGTACAGCATTACAGGTTACCAGGGCATAGAAACCGAAAAAGGCGACCCTTTTGCCCATTTTTGGGAGAAACGGCCGTTCACGTCCTCAATTACCTGGGAATTTGATTACCAGTGGCAGGACCAAGAATGGATGAAATCCCGGAAAAAGCACAATACCCTGGAAGCGCCGTGGAGTGTGTACGAGGTTCACCTGGCAAGCTGGATGCGGCCGGACCGGAACAACGAGGAAAGCTACAACACCTATGGACAAATGGCCGAACTGCTGGTTCCCTATGTCAAAGAAATGGGGTTTACCCACGTGGAGCTCATGCCCGTAATGGAACATCCTATCGACGGAAGCTGGGGCTACCAGTGCACGGGTTTTTTTGCTCCCACCTCACGGTTTGGGGCACCCGAAGATTTTATGTACCTGATCGATCGGTTCCACCAGGCGGGCATTGGCGTCATCCTCGACTGGGTGCCTTCCCATTTTCCCTACGATGCCCATGGGCTTTTCCTGTTTGACGGCACGCATACCTACGAATATGCCGACATGCGCAAGGGGTTTCACCCCGACTGGAACAGCTATATTTTTAATTACAAAAGGGGAGAAGTAAAATCTTTTTTGATCAGCAGTGCCCGGTTTTGGTTTGACCTCTTTCATGTTGACGGCATCCGCGTGGATGCGGTTTCGTCCATGCTCAAACTCGACTACTCACGGGAAGAAGGCGAGTGGGAACCCAATGAATTTGGCGGCAACGGAAACCTGGAAGCCATTGCCTTTCTCAAAGACCTGAACGAAACCCTCTTCCGGGATTTCCCCGATATACAAACCATAGCCGAAGAGGCCACCGACTGGCCCGGCATTTCCAAACCCACATTTGCCGGCGGCCTGGGCTTTGGCATGAAATGGATGATGGGCTGGATGCACGACACGCTGAACTATTTTAAGGTTGACCCGCTGTTCCGGCAACACCACCAGAACAAGCTTTCCTTCAGCATGATGTATTACTACGACGAGAACTTCATGCTGCCGTTGAGTCACGACGAAGTCGTACACGGCAAATCGCCCATGCTTTATAAAATGCCGGGCGACGAGTGGCAAAAATTCGCCAACCTCCGAACCCTGTATGCCTATATGTGGACGCACCCGGGAGCCAGGCTTTTATTCATGGGCAACGAATTTGGACAGACCTCCGAATGGAATTACCGATCTGAGCTGGACTGGCACCTGCTGCAATATCCCTTGCACAAAGGGGTGCAAACCTGCATCAAAGATTTAAACCGCCTGCTGACCAGCGAGGAAGCCCTTTATGCCAACCAGTTTCGTACCAGCGGTTTTGAATGGGTGGATCTGAACCACCGGCAGGAATGCGTGGTGGTGTACAAAAGAAAAGGCCGGAACAGCGAAAATGATTTGCTGGTCATTTTGAACCTGACCCCGGTTGTGCGAATGGATTGGGAAATTCAAACCGCAGGAAAATATTACCAGCAAGAGCTGTTTAACTCCGATGCGGAAAAATACGGCGGCACGGGCACTGTTTACAACCCTTACATCCGAACAGAAACCCTGGACCCAAAAGAAAAAAACTGCAAACTCATCCTCAACCTGCCGCCCCTGGCTGCCCTGGTATTAAAGTAAACCCTTAGTGTACGTTTAATTTTTCTATAAAAGGCAGGCCAGATTAGATAACATGGCCGTATTTTTTTATTTTCGACGTCTCGAAAAACCCTAACGTATATCCTATGATTAAAGTGATTCTGACAAGTGCAGCGCTTGGCATTTCCACTCTGATTTTCGCACAAAGCGATAGCTCCTCACATTTTTTACAAAAAGGTTTGGAAGAAAAAGGCAAGGGACGCCGCATGGAGTCCTTAAAGCATTTTGAAAAAGCTTATTCCTACAACAACAGCAGCAAAGAAGTCGTAAACGAACTGGCGATGGCCTATTACGATCTGCGCCGCTACGCACAGGCCCGGGAAAAGTTTTTGCAACTCGAGGGCTTGGGCGATCGATCCGACAACACGTACCGCCAACTGATGCTCCTGTCGTTCAACATGCGGCAGTTTGATGAGGCCATTAACTACGCCGGTCTTTTAAAGAAAAACAACCCCTCGGAGAAGGTTGCCTTTTATATCGGCAAGGCCTATTATGAAAAAGAAGACCTGGGCAATGCCATCAAACAACTGGATCTGGCCGCTAAAGAAGACGACCAAAACCCCGACATTCCCTACATGGTAGCAAAGGCTTATGCCGACATGCAGAATTACCGCTCCGCCATTCCCTACTTTCAAAAAGCCGTAAAACTAAACCCCACACAAAGCTATTGGATCTACGAAATGGCCCTGATTTACTATGCGATGAACGATGACCAGAATTCTTTAAAATACATGCTGGAAGCAGGGGAGAAGGGGCTGAAAAAAGACAACGCCTATATGCAGAACCTGGCCACCGCCTATTTGAACGTGGGCCGTTTCAATGAAGGGGTAAATGTGCTGCTCGATCTTTTAAAACTTCGCCCTTCCGACAAAAACCTGATGTTCACCGTGGCCGAAGCTTATTACAACGCCAAAAAATACGATGACGCCATCCATTACTATGATGAAGTGTTGCGGCTGGACAAGCAAAGCGCCGATGCCTTGTACATGATTGGCATGTGCTATCAAAAGAAAGGCGACAAGCAAAAGGGCATGCAACTTTGCGACAAAGCCATTGAAATGGATCCCAGCCTGCAAAGCCTGAAACAAAAGAAAGAAATGCCTTTCTAATCGTCTGAACCAGGATTTTCAGGATTAAAGGATTGACAGGAAAATAAAAAGAGTCTTCAAATGAAGACTCTTTCTTTATAGATACTTTTCTTATCTCTTTCATCCTAAAAATCCACCCAAATCCAGCTCAGATAATTTCACGCAAAGGCGCCAAGTGAGCAAAGCATTTCTTTTAAATCCTTAGCGCCTTTGCGAGAAACCCATTTCCTCCTAATCCTTTAATCCTGAAAATCCTGGTTCAGACTACATTCGCTCCGGCACTTTAATGCCCAGCAAATGCATGGCATCTTTAATCACATTTGCCGTTAACTGACAAAGCTGTAACCGAAGTTGTTTTTTCTCTTCGTTTTCGGCTTTTAAAACACTGTGCGCCGTATAAAAGGTATTGTAGGTTTGAGCCACGCTGTAAATATAATTGGCTACGGCTGCCGGGTTGTGTTCCAGCGCTGCCTGCTGCACCACTTCGGGGTACTGTTCCAGCAACAGCAGCAACTGCTTCTCCAGGGGCAACAACGACGCTCCGTCAACCGGCCGGGATTGGTCCGCTGCTTCTTTCCGCAATATTGATTTGATCCGCGCATGGGTGTACTGAATGAATGGTCCCGTGAACCCGTGAAAATCGATGGACTCTTCCGGATTGAAGACCATTTTCTTTTTGGGATCCACTTTGAGCAGGAAAAACTTCAGGGCGCCCAAAGCAATGGTCTCATACAGCTCTTTTAATTCTGCTTCGGAGAACTCTTCGATCTTGCTTTTTTCCCGGGTTTTGGCTTCGGCTTCTTTTACCATTTCATCCACCAGGTCGTCGGCATCCACCACCGTGCCTTCGCGGCTCTTCATCCGGCCGGTAGGCAGTTCCACCATGCCGTAGCTCAAATGATAGATACCGTCGGCATACGGCATGCCCAGTTTTTTGAGAATCAGCTTCAGCACCTTCATGTGATAGTTCTGTTCGTCGGCAATCACATAAATACTCTGATCATAATGAAACTCCTCGTATTTCTGCTGTGCCAACCCCAGGTCCTGGGTAATGTAAACCGAAGTGCCGTCTTTGCGCAGCACCAATTTTTCATCCAGGCCTTCATCGGTCAGGTCGATCCATACGCTTCCGTCTTCTTTTTTATAGAAAACGCCTTTCTCCAGGCCCATCTCCACAAACGTTCGTCCCAGCAGGTAGGTCTCGCTTTCGTAATACACCTTGTCAAAATCGCTTCCAATGCGTTTATAGGTTTCGTCAAAGCCCGTGTACACCCAGCCGTTCATCTTCCGCCACAGCTCCATCACTTCAGGCCTTCCGTTCTCCCAATCCACCAGCATTTGCTGGGTTTGCTGCATGATGGGTGCATTGCGTTCGGCTTCTTCCCTGGTTTGGCCGGCCGCAATCAGCTCCTGCATTTCTTTTTTGTGTTCGTTGCTGAACCGCACATAATAATCGCCCACAAAATGATCGCCCTTGGCGCCGGTGGCTTGCGGCGTTTCGCCGTTACAAAACAATTGCCAGGCAATCATGCTTTTGCAGATATGAATGCCCCGGTCGTTGACAATGCAGGTTTTCATCACATCATTGCCCGTAGCTTTTAAAATTTCGGCCACGCTCCAACCCAAAAAATTGTTTCGCAAGTGGCCCAGGTGCAAAGGCTTGTTGGTGTTGGGAGAGGAGTACTCTACCATCACCTTTTGTCCATCTCTGGCCTTTTTCTCAATTTCCGGTTTGGAGAAGTTTTGAGACAGGTACTGCGTGAAGTAGGCATCGTTCACCGAAAGGTTCAAAAACCCTTTTATGACGTTGAACGACGTAAACAATCCACTGTTGTCTTTCAAAAGATGTTCGCCTATTTCATTGCCCAGTTGTTCGGGGGACTTCCGCAATTGCTTTACCAGGGCAAACAACACCACCGTGTAATCGCCTTCAAATTCCGGCTTGGTCTGGTTCACCAATATGTCCGCGGACGTTACCGGAACCTGGTAAAGATCCGCAATGGCCCGGGCGCCGGTTTCTTTTATTTTCTGTAATAAACTCATTCTTGACTCCTGATTTGCGCCGCAATTTAAGAATTCGTTAGCAGAGCACTCACCCCGGCTTTTCCCTTTGTTAACGAAAATGATGCAAAATCTTTCCAAATAGCTATTATTTTCGTTTCCTTCATGCAAAGGATTCATCACAAAGTAAGGCGGCTCATTTTTAAGGTTCTGGATGTTTTCTATCCGCTGTTCCGGCGATTTATGCCCTTGCAAACCTACCATTATGCCGCCTGTGGAGGCGTGAATACGGCCCTGACGCTTTTCGTTTATTTCGTCTCCTACAACTACATCCTGAACAAAGAAGTGCTCGATCTGGGTTTTGTGGCTTTTAAGCCCCACATCGCCGCCCTGTTCATGTCCTTTTTCGTTTCGCTGCCGGTAGGGTTTTACCTGAGCATGTTTGTCATCTTTCAGGGTTCTTATTTAAAACGCAGGGTGCAGTTTTTCCGTTATTTCATGGTCATCATCGGCTGCATGGTCATCGACTACATAGGACTAAAAATATTTGTGGAATATTTTGGCTGGTATCCCACGCTTTCCAAGATGCTGAATACCGTCATCGTCATCGTTTTTAATTATTTCTCCCAGCGGCACTTTTCTTTCAAAGTACAAAAGCCGGTGATGCAGACAGAAAAGGTAAAGGTTTAAAGCCATTCACCATTTAAAACTGCAGATCCATCTCGGAAACCAACACACTTAACTGGCCCACGCAATTGCTTCTGATCAGCAAATGCTGGGGCAGAGCGTGAACAGCGGTTAGCTGCAGGTTGTTGACCGACCCCGAGCCCTTAATGCCCCTGGTCCATTCCTTATTGAGCCAGTTGTTCAGCGTTGCTGCCGCCGTGTCGTAATAAGTGGCCAGTTCAAAAGATGTGTACTTTTTGAGTTCGTTCACGATCCGTTTGTTAAACAGCCATTTGGCTGTTTTCAGCAAAAGGTTTCTGGTCTTCAGGTCATAGTCCATTTCCTGCACTTCAATGGCTTTCTTTTCGGCATTGTAAACCGGCTTGCCGGTAAAAAAAATAGCGCCGTCAAACGACCCTTCAAAATCAACCCGTATCAGCAGGTCGCCGTTCTCGCTACCCGACACTGAGGTTTGTTTGATGAGAACGTGTTTTTTAAACAGCCCCTCTGACACCTCAAACCGCTTATTCACCAGGTAGCCGTCCAGCACCTTGCTGAGCGAATCGTACTGCAGGGCGGCCTCCAGGTAAATATTAAAGCCCCCGGGGTTGTTGGCCGTACTTAAATCCGGAACGGGGGTAGGGGTGGCGTCGGGTTTTGCAAAGCTGATCACCGGAGTGGCGGCAATACCGATATTGATGTTCAGCAGGTCGTTCTTTGCATTGATGTTTTCCATGCGCAACTTTTTAGGGTGCAAGCTAAAATAACCAACATTAGGGATGACGTAAACCTCGTTCAACCGGTTCCAGGCTTGTTGCATATAAGGCCTCAGGTTCAGCGTTCCGAACGAGTCTTCCATGGCCTTTTTCGACAGGTCCAGTTCCGCCTTTAGCCCGTTCATCACACTGTTGGTCACGTCCTGTCCCCAAAAACAGACCGAACATTTATCCAGGGGCTGCGGCTCGTTGCGCACAATGCGGGTGGTTAGCAGATGATTGGGCAATAGCTTGAACGTACTGGTAAAGCCTATGTTCACCCGGCGTTCGGGTTCGCTAAATCCGCAGCGGCAGGCCGGGCTCCAGGGCGACAGCACCGTGCCGTTCACACAAGCCCTTGTAGAACCAATGATCTGGTAATAGCCCATGAAGCCCAGATTCAGCGTAGTGCCGTTCATGCTCATTTTTAAAGGCGAGCGGCGGAAGCGGTACTTGTACCGGGTGGCGCAATCTGCTTGCACCCAGCTATCGGGATAGTTGGGCGAGGTAAAAACCGTATCCACATTTTTTTCTGCCAGAGTATAAATGGGTTTCAAATTGATTTGGAGGGGGATGTCAATTTGTGACTCGGGCAGGGAATCAATGGTAAGATGGGACGGTGTTTTTTGGGCTTTGCCAAACAAGCCAAAAAGGAAAGCGCTGCATAAAAAAACGATTCTCATGATGGATGGAGCTTATTCGGTTGATCCGGTAGTCCTGTTTTACAAAGCGCATGTCCGCCGCAATCTCAAAAACAAGAGATGGCTGATCATAACCGCACCAATGCACCTGCTGTACAACTATCACTGGATCGTACTCAAATGGGCAGCAACTACTTTCCAACCGTCCTTCAATTTAACAAAAACGTTTGTGTAGCGTACCGGTAAATTGAATTGTCTTCCCTTATAGGTTCCTTTGTACTGTGTTTTTCCCGTTGAGACAACCGTATTCCCATACGGTTTGAACAACCTGTCTTGCAGAACAACAGGCTGCAGTTTTCGATCCGCCAGTGCAGAAGTTTGCAGGTATTGCTTTTTGCTTTCCAAGTCCTGGTAGCTGCCGCTAAGCGAAAACTCTTCCGCCAGTATCTGCGCCAATGTGCTTGTATCCTTATTTACAAGGGAAATCATCCACTTGTCTTCAAGGGCGGAAACGGTCTTTTCAACCCGTGTATTTATGCTGGCCGTTGCGGTGCGCTTGCTTGCACAACTGATGGATAGCAGACCACAGGCCATTATGGAATATATAAACTTCATTACTTACTTAAACGACTTTCTTTTACAGCATGTTCGGCTGCTAGCAAAGGCAGCAATGATAGCTGCTTTTGGTTTTCAGCATGCAATGCAATTCTTAAACTAAAAGGGATGACACCAGGGTTGCCGGTGCAAAATGTACGTCCCCAAGCTCTTTTTCGCCAGCAAATTTCCTCTGGTATTTGCGATGAAAAAAATGAGCTTTATTCAAAAACAACTTTGGCATGGTTTGATGAACCCTGCTTCTAATCACCCCCAAAAAAAGCAAATATAAAAAAACAAAAAGCAGGGCAGTGAAAGCAACGAATGCACGGGCAGCTTAATGAGAAACCTTACATCTTGTGTGCCTAAAACTTAATAATGTAATAAGGTATCAATACTGTCTCACCAGGTTGATGGCCGACTGCCTATTTTCAGGAGCCCTGTGTGTCATCCACTTTCGGCGGTGGCTTTTTGCTTTTAAATTCCGCCTGTAAAGACAAGTAAAGAGAATAACACATAAGCACCATGATGATGGAGAAAGGAGCCGCTGCAATAATGGAGGCCGTTTGAAGCCCTTCAAGTCCGCCACTCAATAACAGAACCGCTGCAATGGACGATTGCAACAATCCCCAAACCAGTTTTACTTTATTGCTTGGGTTTTGAACACCCTTTGATGACAACATCCCCAGTACGAAGGTTGCCGAGTCGGCAGAAGTAACAAAGAAAATAATGATAAGCAGGGTAGCGATGGCTGCCAGAATCGTTCCGGCAGGTAATTGTTGCAGGGTGTTGAATAGGGCAGAGGTAACATCCGTTTGCGCAGCTTCGGCAATTTTTACATTGTGGAATAATTCCAAATTCAGGGCTGTGCCGCCAAATACCGCAAACCATAAAAAACCAAAAAGGCTGGGCACCAGCAATACACCCAGAACAAATTCCTTGATGGTTCTTCCTTTTGAAACCCGTGCTATAAACATACCGACAAACGGCGCCCAGGCAATCCACCAGGCCCAGTAAAAAAGAGTCCAGCTTTTAATCCAGTTGCCCTGGCTGAACGGCGTAAGCGTTAAGCTCATTTGAATCAGATTTTGTAAATAACTGCCTATGGTGGTAGTGAATACATCGAATATAAATGAGGTTGGTCCTACAAACAGAACAAAAACCAGTAAAACAGCAGCAATGGCAAGATTGGTATTACTTAGAATTTTGATGCCCTTATCCAAACCCGAGATTGCCGAGAGGAGGTATAAAATGGTCACGATCACAATAATCACGAACTGTGTACCCAAACCGTTGGCCACACCGGTTAGCTGATGAAAGCCGCCATTGATCTGTAACGTCCCCAATCCAAGCGATGTGGCTATGCCAAAAACAGTGGCAATGATGGCCAATACATCAATCGCTTTTCCAAGAGGGCCATTCACTTTTTTTCCGATAAGCGGATAAAATACATTGCTGATAAGCCCTGATTGCCCCTTTCGAAACATAAAGTAGGCGATCGTTAGGCCGATGATCGTGTAAATGCCCCACGCATGCAATCCCCAGTGAAAAAAAGAATACCGCATCGCCAGTCTTGCCGCTGCCACTGATTGCGGTGCAGCGCCTTCCGGTGGACTCATATAGTGGCTGAGCGGCTCGGCTGTTCCCCAGAAAACCAGTCCTATGCCCATGCCTGCACTGAACAGCATGGCAAACCAGCTTTTATTTGAATATTCAGGCTCATCATCATCAGCCCCAAGCTTGATTTTGCCATACTTGCTAAAGGCCAAATAAATGGAAAAAAGGAGGAAAGAAAACGTAGCCAGCAGGTAAAACCAACCGAACTTTTCGGTTGTAACCGTTAGCAATCGGGTAGAGACGGTTGATAGCGCTTCAGGAAAGAACGCACCCAGGAACAAAAAAGCGAGAACAATGACTACGGCAATAATAAATACCATGTTTTAACGTATTCATTAGTACCATCAATTTCAAGACCAATGAGGATAAAACCAGCCGGTATTGAAGAGTTCGTGTTTTTGGCTGCGGTATAGAGTCACGTCGATAGGGCATGTAGGAAGATTGGATTCAGAGACCTTATTAGACGATGCATAAAAATTGTGTTGGGATATCATTGTTTTTGAACAACGTTGGAGGGCTTGGCATTGTGGCGATTTTCTGTGACTCACCAGCCTGGCAACTGAAGCCGAATGAAGAACCAAAGTACAAAATACACTCTACTGCTCAATAGTATTCGGGCAGGCTAGAACTACTGCCGATTAGCGAACCAATGTCGTGTGCCTTTTATTCGTCTACTAATTTTTTAATCATGGATGATATCTTATTCAAGTTGTCTTCACTATATCCTGTAGAGATGTATCTTATAATGCCATTTTTATCAATCAAAACATTTTTGGGAATTGCATTTTTAGCATCATATAGACCTGCAATCGTTTGGTCAGGGTCAATGCCCACATTAAAATCAACTCCTTTTTGTTTTAGTTGGGTCATTTTATTTCTTACCTTTTCTTCTGTTTCACCCCTTGAAATTGGTAATAAAACAAACGCCGAATTTTTGAATGGTACAATTATCCTTGCGGGGAATTCATAAAACTCCATTAGGCAAGGCGCACACCATGTAGCCCAAAAATTTAATAAAGTCACTTTGCCTTTTAGTTCTGAGAGTTTGATATTTGTTCCGTCAATCATTTTTACAGTAAAGTCCCGTATACGGTCGTTTACGTTTATAGTAGGTTTATTATCGTATTGAGTGTCGACTTTTTCAACAATATATTCGTTCTTGACATTTTCCCTCTGCTGCTTTTCTTCTTCTGTGAAGAGTGAAACGATGACTATGAATTCTTTTTCGCCAATTTTGTCGCCAAATTTTTCAAACAGCTTCGCTCTTTCTTCTTCAGAAACGCCCTTTTTCATTGATTTCAGGTATCCTTGTTTGGCGTATTCATTTACCTTTTCCTTGGTAATAATTGCATCATTAGCAATAACTACATAATCAGGTTTTTTTACAGTCTTTTCTTGTCCGTGAGAGCGATACACAGAAAAAAGCAGCAGTAAGCAAATTAGTTGTTTCATGCTTTTTGTTTAAGTTTTGTTTAGCCAATTCTGACTAAGGTTTTGCAACTACTTCGTTATTAGTCCCAGTTCTGTTGATGTGAGGTTAAACTTAGTGATTAGTTTTTTATTTCCTGCACTTTGCGTTTTCGTTTCCGATCCAGGAAGTCATACTGAGTTTGCGGGTTGTAGGGAATGCCTTTGACCACCATATTGCAGACGATTACGGCCAGCTTTCTTGCCGTGGCCGACACTGCTGCGGCCCGCCCTATTCAAAAAGAGATTCGTTTAAAGAAGTTCGAAGGATGAGTGTCTTTGAGGTTTCCTCTGCATTGGCGGCATTTCTCAGTGCCCGTTTCTGCCTATCAACGGCGTGCGGCTTTCTGCTGAACACCGGCAACTTTCAAAAAATTGGGGTGTTTGTAAACCGTAACCCCGCCTGCTTGTCTGCCCGCCCAAGGAAGGTCTATACATTATAATGGACTGCGCCTGGTGCCCGGGCCGGCCCCCGCCGCCTGTTGACCACCCGGCACCCCCTGCCGGGCTGCCTTGCAGGGAAACCACCCATCGGAAGGGCCTTGGTAAAACAAAGCTTCGCTTGACCGCCCGGACCGCTGCCCCGACAGAACCCTTTAATTGTTTGTCTTACAAAGGTTTAGGTAAAGCAGACAAGGGCTGTAGCGTGCCAGCACTGGCCCATTGTTTGACAAACGAAGGGCATTGTTTGTCTGAAGTTGCCCTTCGCTTGTTTGAAGTTGGGCATTGTTTGACAGATGTTGCCCATTGTATGACAAACTATAGCCATTGTTTGACAGACGTTGCCCTTCGTTTGCCAGAAGATGGGTAATGTTTGACAGAAGTTGGGCCTTGTATGTCAGCAGAAAGCCATCCCGCTTTAAAGCCTTAGAGGTTTAAGCCGCCGTTGGTATTGTGCTTGTGCCGGGGTCTTTTGCCCGGCAAGTCCGTTCTGTTATCGGAAAGCAACACTTTTAGGTGTACCGCCATTATGCATTTTCATTAATTCAACGCCTGCAGTTGGGGGGGGTGAGTGGGCATTTTAGCACGAAACGTTAATCCGGGAACAGAAGCTGAATTTTTCACTTCCGATACGAAGCCGTTCAGCCCGCCTATTGCCCATACGATGTTGGCGGTTCGTTGTTCTTTCTGATGCCGGTTCATAATAAAGAATGACGGCACCGCCACTAAACGTTTTGGTCTTTATGAGTTTAAGCGTAATTTTTTCGCTGATGTTTTTAAATAACGGCAAACCACTTCCTGCAATAACCGGGTGAACACAAAGTTGATATTCGTCTATTAAATTAAGGTTGGTCAAAGCGACAATCAAGCTCGGACTGCACACAAAAACGCTTTTGCCCGGTTGTTGTTTGCGTTCCAAAACCTCTTTCTCAAGGTCCTGACTGGCCAATTTCGCACTCTTCCAATCTACCTTTTTCAGTGTGCGGGAAAAAACAATCTTCGGGGTGTTGTCTATGGCAACTGCAAAGTCGTCCATTGCTTTATCGCCTGTGGGATTTTCCAGCACGGTTCGCCAAAATTCCATAAGCTGGTAGGTTATCCTGCCATATAAAGCGGCATCAGCACTTCTCAACAGCTCGGCGTAATGTTGATGTATTTCTTCGTCAGGGACACCTGAGGTATGGTCACAAAACCCGTCAAGCGTCATATTGATTGCTGCAATTATTTTTTTCACATTATGTTTTTTATCAGGCTGCTTCGTGAGTTGTTTTGCCATTACATGCGACGGTTATCAGCTTTGCAATAGGCTGGACTTCTGTGTTTCGTCTGCCGATACAAAAGTTGATTAGAATTACTGTTGATGAAAATAAGAACTAAAGCCGAATGTTGAGCATCCTGCTGATGACTGCTGATTGCTCTTCCTTCTGCCAGCCTATTGCAAAACTGTTGTTAGCCGAACTTTGTTCTCTTCCACTATCATGTTTAATAGTCTGAGCATGTCTTCATCTGAACTGTCTGAAATATTGTATCGAATCAAAAATGTTTCTTTCGGTGTAACAATCAGTAATTTTTTAAAGTATCGGTGGACCGTGTCAGGGTGTTTGTCAAAGGAAACAATGTTTTCGGCAGGTATATATAACCTCTTTTCGTCTTTGAAAACGTAATTGATACTTAAAGCCTCACCAGTTAGTACAATACTGCATGAAAATCTCAGAGCGAATGCATAACTGATTATTGAAGCGATAGCGTTCAAAAACAAAAAGCTACCTACAGTCAATTCTTGTCTAAATAGATTGTAACCAGTAAAAGCCAATATCAAAACGATAAACGCTATTCCGATGTAAAAGAAAATGTTCAAGCTTGATTTAAAATGAAATGTCCGGTTACTCATTCTTTCGGATTGTCTAAACTGACCGCTAACGGATTAATGCTTGCCGATGTACCGGCATTCATGTTCCGTCAGCTTAAATTTATTGATAAAGTTGAATAATGTTATTTGTCGAGCATTTATTTGTCAGCCGTAATATTGGCAAGCGCCTGTTAGCGGTATACTACTCGTCCCACATAGAGTCACCCTTAAGTGCTATCGATTTGGCTTTTCTTTCTCCATTTAAGTCATACCAATATGCGGTACGAAATGTCCGATGAACGGATTCAAGATATTTAACGCTCAATGTCTGTCTACCTGAACTGTCATACTCAATACGTTCTGCACTCGATAATTTTGCATCAAAATAGTCGTTTTTCAAAGCATACCAATTTTCTATGTATCTTATCTGCCCTTTATTATCGTAATAATGGATTGTATATTTAACTAAGTCATTGCCTTTGCCTAAAATGTTGAATTGCCGTTTTAGTGGTTTTTCGTCTTTAAGCCAAAAGGTAAGAATTGAGGAGTCTGCACGAATGAATACTGTGTCAATTTTATAAACGTTTGCTTTTTCTTGGAGACCCCAATACAAGAAATTGTTTCTTCTTTTTAAGTCTGTAAGTTCCCTCTTTAAACTGTCGATATATTTGATTGTTATCGTAGTGTCATTCTTATGCTGTCCCCTTGAAAAGAGTGTCAAGAATAAAAGCAATATTGTCAGTAGGGGAAGCTTCATTGTAGTTACCGCTAACGTTAAACTCATTGGCGAAGGCAGGGCAATAGTAGCACGTCTGCCCAACCACTTACAAAAGTTTAATTAGTGCTACAACTGTTCAAAATATATTCTTCACCCCTGCTTTTCGCCAATGAAATGTAAGGCGCAGGGCGGGCAAAAAAAAGTAAACGATGTCAGAATATTAAAAACTTGTAATGAAAAAACGTAAAATGGTTAATAAAGATGAAATTGAATTATTCCTGAAATGGTTTTTTAAAGAATTTCAGATGTGGGATTTTGATACCATTAAAGAAACTTACGACCCTGATGAAATTGTTGAGTTGTATGTTAAAAGTTTAAAGTAGTGTAGCCTTGCGCCTTACGGTTAACGGCTTGCTGCTGTGCTGGTACTTTATATTCGTCAGCCTGGAACAGAAGCCGATTGAAAAACCAAAGTACAAAATATATTCTTCCGTTCATCTGCGTTCAGTCAGCCGGAACTATTGCTGATTACCGAACAAAAGTTGATGCTGCGTTGGGTCAGCCAGCATAGCAGCAAACCGCTGTTATGGGCATGTGGAGGTTAGCTCTGTCAATTCTCGTTATATCCAAACTTTCTGCTCTGCAAAACTTCTTTCCACCAATTTTCTCTATGAATTATTACTTGGTCTTCCGTAGTCGATTTGTAAATGTCAAGGATAGAGTATCTAAAATTCTCTTTTATATGGTCAAAAGTCAGTTGTCTCAGTCCAACATTACCACCATGTCCTGTTCTTACGTAAGCTATCCAGCGTCCCAGAATCATATTGTCACCATAAGCCGAACCGATATATTTCATCCCATTTGAAATGTCAGTTAAAAGATAAACACCTTTTTGATTTTGTAGGACTGTCTTCCAAGTGTCTTTTTCCACCACACGTTTGAGGTCATGCCACGAAATGTTAACCTTGTCGTAACCAGGAAAGAAATCATCGTCTAATGAAGTTGGTAAAATTTCTTTCACAACGAAGTCCTCAATTTTTTTACCGCTTAAGGTTACAAAAGCATTATTTTTATGGAACTGCACAATCAATCTTCCGAAATATTTTTCAAATTCCGTCAACTTCTCATGTTCGTAAAACGTATTGATATTGGATGGCGTTGTGCCGTCCCAAAGTTTGCTATAACTTTTTGTAATTCGGGAAATGTCAATCAAGAGCCATTCATCATCCTTGATTTGCGCTAAACCAATTACTATTTCATTCTCTTTGAACCATCTTTTTTTAGTGCTGTTATGAAAGTTTCCAATCAGCAATAAAGTCGGGTCGTTGTGATAGAGTTTAAGCGCATTCCAAGAGTTGTTTGAAAGGTTAAGTCTAATCTTGACGTTTTCAAGATTTCCGATTTTGAGAATGTCGTTCAATTTAATTTTTTCCATTGCAGTTAGTATTGGTTGTAACCATTGCCCATAACGTTCGGGTATTTATGCAGTGGTGGAATTAGCATTCCTTCTGCTCATAAACTTACCGAAGCCGATTAAAGAACAAATGTACAGAATTAGCACGTCTGCCACCATTACATAAATACCATGTTATGCACAGGGCGGTAAATTATAAACGACTTCAAAAACAGTAAAACATGACTAAAAATTATCAAGAAACAAGAACGATAACCAATGTTCGGGAAAGCGAAGATTGGTTTGAAATATCACAGGGCGGGATGTGCTGTGGTTTAAAAAAGAAATACGGTGCAACTCCGAAGATTGGCGATGAACTAACGGTTCATACCAAAGGCAGCACGTTCGGCACTATCAGAGGTATGGATTTGAACGGTAAACCTATCTTCTGGAAAACTGATGAAGAATTGGAACAGGATAGATTGAATTGGCTTGCTAAAAATGAACGTGAAAAGAAAGAACGTTTTGAAAAGAACAAGGCTCAAATGGATGCCGACTACGAATCCTTGCCCAATGCCTTTAAAAAACGTATTGACAGGTTTAGAGCAAACAATCCTGATTTCAGAGTTGAATACGAAAGCTATGAACTATTCTGCTGCATGGAAGCCGTAAAGATTGCCAACGCTTGCAAGACACCCGAAAATGTGCAGGAATTTAAAAGCCTGAATTGGGATGAACAGATGAAAATGGTTGAAGGATTATCTGATGGGCATAGCGGCAACACATTCGGCTGTGCTGTTGCTTTGGCTTACTGGTATTTGTCAGACGAAAATAATGTTTCCAAAATGCACGGCTCACTTTCACCCTTGGTAGGCTCTAAAGCGTTTGGTGATGTCTCGCTGTAGCCTTGTGCATAACGTTTCGGGTATTTCTGCAGTAGCGGAAGTCCGTGTTACGTCAGCTTAAATTTATTACAAATGATTAATAGAATTATAATTGCTCAACACTTATTCTTCAGCCGCTATTGCAGAAATACCATGTTGTAGGTAGCCCTTCTCGTCTCACACTTACCTATTTAATTTCTGTGAAAAGTCCCTTTACAAACCACAATAAAGGGCGCAATAAGTAAAGTGCTGCAAATACTATGAAAAGTGTAATTAAACTAATCCGTCTTATCTCTTTATTGCCATAGAAAGTTAATTGTGTCTTTTCAGTTTGAAGTTTGTTTAACTGCTCGCTTAACACTTTATTTACTTCATCCTTCCTAAAATCATCTTCTGTCAAAGCATTTTCCTTTATAAAACTTCTCAATTTGAAAGGGTTATCTAAGCCAAATCTTGTATTCAAACTATTATACTCATCCCAATAGTACTTTCGCTCAAAATCTTCATAAAAATATTTTCTTTCTCTCTTTTTGAAACTGTCATAAAAAGAGATTAGCCAATTTGGGTCTTCTGTGTTTAATACTAAAAAGTCCCAATAACGATTTATTTTTTTGTCGAATTCACGTAAGTGATACACGGTTAATGCTTCATCCCAAAATGCTGACCTTATTTTCCTCTTTTTTGAGTTTTGCTCAATTTGTTGTTCTATTGGTGGTATCTGTTCTGCAAGTTTCTGGTCACGTTTCTTGTTGATGAAATTTACTCCAAACAAATAAAGTCCACAAACAAAAACGCTAAATACGAAAATGAAGAATAAGATAAGTTCTCTTTTTGCAAGTTTTTTGTACCGCTGCTTTTCCAAGTTGCTATACCGGTGCAGATAACGATAAAGAAAAAAAGTAGCCAAAAACAATAATGCGAATTGAAGCAGAAGTCTCAGCAAATCAATTTTCTCTGAACGGTCAGCCCAAAGAACATCGTAAACTATTTCGCCATCTTCTTTGTAAGGAATGTAAAAGAGAGCAACTATAAACCATACTAAAGAAATTAAAAGCAGTATTTTCTGAAAAGCGTTTGGCTTGTTTTTTAAAGTGTCAACTAATACAGCGTTTGTTTCAATCTTTTGCATTGTTAGCTCTTGTACAACAGCCATTGCAGTACCGCAACTCATACAAAATTTTGCATCATCAGGATTTTGTTGTCCGCATTTCTTACAGAACATGATTAAACTTTCAGTTTTGGTTTTAGTTTCTTTTGCAGTCCAATGAAAATTAGTGCAACTGCCGGAAATAGAAAAGCAAAAAGCCCCCACGACCAAGGTTCTCTATTTCTAAACCGTGCAATGTTAACAACCCAAATTGTTACTGCAATTCGTAAAATGATAGTAAATGTTGTAATTAAATCTTGTGTTTTGAGTGCTTGCTGATATTCTTCGTAAGATTGATATTGTTTGTTGAGATTGGAAATGTAAAGAAGCAGCCAAATGAATGCCATAATACAGCCTACAACAGTCGGCATTGTATCTTTTTCATATGTTTCATCGTACTTGCTGATAACTTCTTTTCCTTCTGTTTCTATCTCATTTTTTTCAATAACTGGAACGGCTTCTTGAACTTGTTCAGTCACTTCTATAAAGAGAGTTTCAGGTTCAGGCATATATTTATCCTTGATTTCAACATTTTTAGAACTCCTGATAACTTCCTTTCCGCAATAAGTGCAGAAGTTGCTGTCATTGTCAATTTGTTTACCGCAATTCGTGCAAAACATACAAGAGGCTTAAAAGAATTTCATTGATTTTAGCTGCTTCTCCATGCTTTCCTTTTCGTTCAATTTGGAAAGTGGTATGTTGTAAAGAATATTGAAAAGATTTCCCCTGTGCACAAATTGAATAGTTTTGTGATAAACAGGCACTCGGTCTTCGTCTCTTGTTTCAGTAAGATGGGCAATTGTGATGAGACATTTTTTTCCTTGAAATATTCCAGGTGTAACAGAGATTTTATCAATTATTACCTTCTTTGCTTTTAGCGCATTTTCAATTTGGGGTTTTGCGGCGTCAGCTTCTTCCATTGTATATTCTGGTTTGAAGTCAGCACCGACTGGTTGTAAACCAACCGAAATTGTTTGATGTTTTGACTTGGCAGCAAAAACTGGATGTGTCGTTTTTTCTGGAATTTTTACTTTCCAGTCCTTGTCAAACTTTATTGAAAATCCGGCTTCGGAGTTAAGATAATAATTGTCTTTAAGTGCTTGTCCAACGGAAAGCAACGGTAGAATTAGAAAAAGCAAAACGAGAGGTCTCATAATTGTCAGTTTAGGAAAAGTTGCCGCAGTAATTAGGCTCTTGCGGTCATGTCGCCTTGAATATAGGAAATGTTCGCTTTAGGGTTACCTACAACGGATATGGGCTTGCCGATGTACCGGCATTAGCATTCCGTCAGCTTAAATTTAGGATTAAAGTTCAATAGAGATAATTTGTTCAGCACTTGTTCGTCAGCCGGTATATTGGCAAACCCCTGTTGTACGTTCGGGCTTTGCGTCATAAGGCAAGCTGATTTAATTTGATGCTATCATTGTTCCTCCTAAACCCAAATAAATAATTGTTGTTAATAGCAAGTTTTAATGTGTCGTTTGTCAGAACATAGTGTTTGTCAGCAACTAATACGTGCCCATAAACATAGCTTGACGAACTGCCTGGATTAGTGCTGTATGAAATTGAAAATGTTGTGTCAGGCTTGTAGTAGTCAATTCTATAGGTTGTGTCATGCAGCTGAAAAGTCCAGCTATCGTATCTCTGTCGCTGATGCCTGCTTATGCCTTGACCAAACAACACGTACATTAAAACAGCAGAAATAAAAGAATTGATAACAAAAAGCCTTGCAGACCGTCGCTTAGTAGCAAACAAAATTCCAGCAATAATTAAATTGACAGCAATTACGAAAGGAACAAGTATCAAAACTCCGATTGAAATACTTGGGTCAGGGTCTTGTTGTCTAACCCATAGCCAAATAATAACGAAGTCAATAAGTGTCAGCAGTATTAGTCTTGTCCAAAATTTCATTTTTAGTTGTCCGGTTGCCGATAGGTGAATGATAGTTGCGTCACTTAGCCTGACGTACAACGAACAGGGCTTGCTGCTGTGCCGATATTCTGTGATTGTCCAGCCCGGAACAGAAGCCGATTGAAAAACAAAGTACAAAATATATTCTATTGTTCATCTGCGGTCGGTCAGCCGAAACTACTGCTGAATAGCGAAACTATTGCTGATGCTGCGTTTCGTCTGCCGGCATAGCAGCAAACCGATTGTTGGTTGCTGTTTTTCGTCCTATCACTATTCATTTCTTATAAAACCACACGTAAATTGTCACACTTGAGTTCTTTAACTGTCGGCGGTATTGTCAACGTAATCTGTCCTTCACTAAAGGCAAGTTTTGGGTCATGGTTGAAGCCTTTTATGTCGTCTTGCATTGGTGTAAACTTTGCACCGACTTCGCTTTGGAATAAATTTCCAGCAATGATGTCATAGTCTCGCTTATTTGTAGAGCTGGCTCCACCTGCATAGTTATCCTGGCGGTTAAGGCTTAAAATCTTCAATCTGCTATTGTCAGCGTAAGGGAAATACAAAATATAATAGTCAGCAGGTTCGCCGTTCCAGTACTTGTCAACGTGAAAAACTTTGATGTCTGTGTTTACTTGTCCGTCAGTGTAAACTGTGGCTTTAGTTGGTCTGCCGACAAGTCTTGCTGAACCTGAAAGCCATTTCAGAATAATTGGATGACTTATTGAGGTCAGTCCAACAGCGACTGCAAATATCAGAAGCAGTCCAACTACGGCTCTAAAAAGTTTACGGCGTGTCATTTTAAAATAGCAACCAACGAACAGGGCTTGCTGCTGTAGCGGTATTCACTGAACGTCAAGCCCCGAACCGCCGCTGGATAAAGGTATATTGTTTAATGTTTACTACTGCTGTTCACCTGCGTTGCGTCTGCTGGAACTAAAGCCGAATAGCGATTAATTGCTGATGGCTTATTCGTCACCCCGCTATAGCAGCAAACCACCTGTTGGCTGCTGTTATTTGTCGCCCCACAACTGCGGCAAAATTTTGGTCTTGTATTTCCTTTCCAATAATTGTAAAGCAAAAGACATTTCGGGTTTACTCAATTTAGATTTGTCAACTACAATATTTCCGTATGCTTCCAACATGGTACTGAGTTCTTTTTTCAAATCTTCATTCAGTTTTGTATTCGTCTTGAGTTGTGAAAATTGGTTCATTGCCCACTCGTAATATTTGAAAGCTCTGTTCCCTAAATAATACTTCTGCTCAATCTGTTGTTCAGTCAAAGCCGTCATAATAAAAGAATGACAAGACAACAGGTGTTGTGTCAGTTTAAGTTTGCAGTTAGCGACATCAAACTTCTCGGTCTTGTCTTGTGAGAAAGTTGTCTGCGTTACAGCGATTAGGAAAAGCGAAAGCAGTAGTTTTTTCATTTTTATTTTATTGAGTAAAGATTGAGGTTGCAAAAGATTTGTTTTTTATACCAGTCATTCCAAGTCGGAAAAGAGTGATGTCCGATTTGTAACAGATTGTCACCAAATTCTTTTTCTAATTCACTTAAACGGGTATCATTTTCAGATGTAAAGCTGTCAAGCAAAACACAAAACAACTTTTGCGAACCGTGATTTAGTCGTTTAAGCTTTTCAATGTCAGCTTTATAAGCAGCAGAAGTGTCTCTTAGTTTAACTTCCATAAATAAATAGTCGTCGCTGCCGATTTTGAAAGCAACGTCGGTCGGTCCGCCACAACCAAAGTTTGTTTCTCTAAGCCAGTCTGCCGAAGTTTCAAAGATGCCATCACCGTTTCTTTTTATGTCTCTGCCAATAGAAAAAGCTGTGTAAAGTTCAGGGGCAAAGAAAATGCCTTTGCCTGCCGTCGCTTGTAGGTCTTTGTCAATTGTCAGGACTGTGTCCTTTATGCAGGCAAAAAGTTTTGTGAGGTTCATTTTAATAGCAGCCAACGAACAGGGCTTGCTGCTGTGGCGG
>JAEVYV010000077.1 GCA_023392575.1 Bacteroidota bacterium
TCACACCACAGAGGCGGCCCCCATCACATCGCCTTTGGAAAAAGCCACCACTGCTCTTGCGACTGATGCCGCTTTGGAAGACGCTGTTGCCTCATTTGAGCCTTCCAAACAAATCATTAACACTTCGGGTGTAACAAATGCCCTTTCCCAGCGTAACACTACTATAGATGCCGAAGAGCCCACAGCAACTGGCATCGCCGCAGCAAACAACGAACGCAAAGGATCATTCAAAAGCTTCTTGCGCAAAGCCACCAGATTGATCGAAAGAAAAACAGGAATTGACCCCACCGGTGGGGATGACGATGAACTGTTGATCGGCGCCGTTGCGGTAAAACTTAAATAATCACCATTTCAAATCAGCACAGCATGAAAAAAATATTACTTGCAGCCATTGCATTTGGCCTTACTATAACCGCTTTTGCCCAGGCCGATACCTCGGCCCCTCAAAAGGCCGATACCATCCGTATTGGCGGCATGATCATTATAAAAAAACCCGGCAAGGATGGTAAAGAAAATAAAGAAGTCATTCTATCCAACAGAAAAAAAAGAAATTCAAATGTGAGTACCAATTGGTTTATTGTAGACCTGGGCTTTGCCAACTTCAATGACAAAACCAATTACAGTTCTGCAGAGGCCCAGGCCTTTGCACCGGGCATCACCGATAAGGACCAGCTTGAGTTGCGCACCGGCAAATCCGTAAACGTAAACATCTGGTTTTTCATGCAGCGGCTGAACCTGATAAAAAACGCTGTCAACCTTAAATACGGACTGGGCCTTGAGTTGAACAACTATCATTTCGACGACAAGCGGGTACACTTTCAAAAAAACCCCACCCAGATCTTTTTGGACGAGTCCTATGCCAACCTGAAAAAAAACAAACTGGCCGCCGATTACATTACCGTACCCATGATGTTGAATTTCAACTTTACTCCCAACCGGGGCAGGACCTTTGGTTTTAGTGGAGGCGTTAGCGCCGGCTATTTGTATTCCTCCCGCCAAAAAATCAAAGGCAATGACGGCAAGCACAAGCTGCACGACGATTTTAACCTGCGCAACTGGAAGCTGTCCTACATTGGCGAGCTGAATCTGGGCCCGGTGAAGCTTTATGGTTCTTATGCCTTCAAAAGCATGTGGGAAAAAGGTTTGGACCAAACACCCTACAACGTAGGCGTCCGCCTGGGCAACTGGTAATCTTACGCATAGATCTTTGCTTCAATCCCTTTGCCTGCCGCAAAGGGATTTTTTATTTTGCAAAAGCCCGTTAAAAAATACCCACACCCAAAATAAAAATAAATTGGGCAGCGTTAACCCACTGTTAACCGCTAAACCTTTCAGTATGAAAACCGCCATTTTTCTTTCATGCCTCATTGCAGGAGGAGGCTTGCTAATGAAAGACCATCATTCCAAAACAACTCTTGCATTGCCCTCGTACAAGGCCACCACATCCAAACGTATTGCTTCATCCCTGCCCATCGCCCCCATTTCTATTGTTGTGGACAAGTCGAGTTATGAATTGTATGTGTACGACGCCAAGGGCTGGTATGCTACCTATCCCGTTGTGTTTGGCAACAATTCGCTGGCGGATAAAAAAATGGAAGGCGACAGAAACACCCCCGAAGGCAATTTTAAAATCGTCAGCAAAAGAATACACGATAAATGGAAGCGGTACCTGGGATTGGATTACCCCACACAGGAAAGCCTGGCCAAGTTCAATGAAAGAAAACGACGCGGCGAAATTCCGGCCTCTGCCCGGCCGGGCGCCGGCATTGGCATACACGGCGTGTGGCCCAATGAAGATTTTGTAGTGGACCGCTATAAGAACTGGACCAACGGCTGCATTTCGCTAAAGAACAGCGATGTGGAAGACCTCTACCGGTACATCCCCATCGGCACGCCGGTGACCATTAGAAAATAAAAATTCCTTGCAGGAGCAAAATCGTTTTCCTTTTCACTGTGCCTGCAAGGAATCAATTATAAAAACATAAAAAGCAGACAGCCGCTAAGGCCAGCGCCGCTTTCCTTGTTTAAGGTCTACAACTTGCCCTTTGCAATTTGCTCCACCACCCCCGGATCAAGCAGGGTGGAGGTGTCGCCAAAGTTTTCGGTTTCGCCTTCGGCTATTTTGCGCAAAATGCGGCGCATGATTTTTCCGCTTCGTGTTTTTGGCAAGCCGCTCACAAACTGTACTTTGTCCGGCTTGGCTATGGGGCCAATGATCCGGGAAACCGTTTGCAAAATGTTCTTCCGCATTTCCTCCTCGGTGCCGTGCATGTGCTGGCAAATAACATAGGCATAAATGCCTTGTCCTTTAATGTCGTGAGGATAGCCCACCACGGCGCTTTCCACCACGTTGCTGTGCATGTTGATGGCATTTTCTACTTCGGCGGTGCCAATGCGGTGGCCGCTGACGTTCAGCACATCGTCTACCCGGCCCGTGATCCGGTAATTGCCGTGCTCATCACGCATGGCTCCGTCGCCGGTGAAGTATAAATTATCGTAGGTGGAAAAATAGGTTTGACGGCAACGCTCATGATCGCCATAGGTCGTGCGGATGATGGAAGGCCACGGCGCTTTCATGCACAGGTTGCCCGATGCCGGATTCCCCGTCACTTCGTTTCCGTTTTCGTCTACCAAAACCGGCTGCACGCCAGGCAAAGGCAGGGTGGCATAGGCTGGTTTTGCCGGAGTAACCCCGGCCAGGTTGGAAATCAAAATCCCCCCGGTTTCTGTTTGCCACCAGGTATCGACAATCGGGCATTTCTTTTTTCCAACATGCTCATTATACCAGTTCCAGGCTTCTTCGTTGATGGGCTCTCCAACCGTGCCCAGTACTTTTAGCGAGGACAGATCCTTGCCTTCAAAAGGCTTCAGGCCAAAGCCCACTAACGAGCGGATGGCGGTGGGTGCTGTATATAAAATATTCACCTTGTGCTTGTCTACAATTTCCCAAAAACGGCCTGCGTCGGGCCAGGTGGGGATGCCTTCAAACATGAGCGAGGTAGCCCCGGCGGCCAGGGGGCCGTATACGATGTAACTGTGCCCGGTAATCCAGCCTATATCCGCCGTGCAAAAATGCACATCACCGGGCTGGTATTGAAAAACGTTTACAAAACTGTACGCTGTATAAACCATGTATCCCCCACAGCTATGCACTACTCCTTTGGGCTTTCCGGTAGAGCCGGATGTGTACAAAATAAACAGGGGATCTTCGGCATCGGTTTCCACAGCGGGGAACGAAACGATGTTGTCTTTTTCAACCTGTCCTTCGGCATGCTCCATTTCATCTTCCCACCACACGTCTCGGCCCTTGATCATGGATACCGGGGTTCTGGTTCGGGTGTACACGATCACCCTTTTTACGGTTTTATTGCCTACCAGTGCATCATCAATCACATCTTTTAAGGGAATGACCTTTTCCCCGCGAAAAGCGCCATCGCAGGTAACGATGTATTCGGCTTTGGCGTCTTCCAGCCGGTCGGCAATGCTTTGCGCCGAAAAGCCCCCAAAGATCACGGAGTGAATGGCTCCGATCCGGGCACAACCCAAAACCGCATACGCCAGTTCGGGAACCATGCCCATGTAAATACAAACCCGGTCGCCTTTTTTTACTCCGTTGTTTTTCAAAACCTGTGCAAACTGACAAACCCTTTTGTGCAAGCGGTTATAGGT